>DGGQ01000180.1 GCA_002392275.1 Treponema sp. UBA3870 | reverse complement strand
CGGATGCCGGAACCCCGGATGGCCGGTTTGCAAATCGGTTTCCGCATGGCGGCGGTGGGCGTGGGATGCCGTCCAGAAAAGTGCTGGAATGGAAAGCTGTTTCAAACCCTTGTATTAAAATCTCCCCTTTGATAGAATCTTTTCCATGCTTTTTTCTTCACATTCAAATTCGGGGCGGAGGTTTCGCTCCATTTTTATATCCATTTTTATTTCGGCGACTCTTTTTTCATGCGGAAAGCCCATCGGGACCATTTTGCCACAGGCCGAGTCTAAAAAGTTTAAGGAAGAGCAGGCCCAGCTAAAGAATCTGCTTGCGGAAGAGGAAAACCCGGAGCTTCGGTTCACAATAATGAAGACGATTGCCGGAAACCTACAGGCTGTGCATGACTATCCGGAGCTGATTCTTTTTTTGACCGACTGGGTTGATTCAAATCCGGACGACCCCTACAACGCATACTGGCTGCTCCAGACCGCCTTCGCATATCTAAAATGCTCGTCCGAACCCATGGCGCAGTATTATTTTGAGAGGACGCTCAGAAACTTCAGCGACCTGACCATACAGGGACAGTCCATCCATGAACTTTGCCTGAAGCACCTGCTACAAATCAGCACGGACCCGGCGAACCGAATCACCTACTTCAACCAGCTGATTACAAGGTTCCCCGACACCGTAAGCACGACCGAGCTTTATGTACGGATGGCGATGGAATACGAAAAGGAGGGCGAATGGGCGCAGTCTCTCAGGTGCTACCAACTTTTTCTTGCAAAGGACGACGCTACCACCATACAGATTCCGGGGCTGCCGAACGCATACAAGACCGCAAAACGTCTGATAGATTTCAACAACTCGTCAAAGAGCTGGACCTACGAAAATCTGAACGACCTTGTTAGAAATGTGAAGGCCGCGCTAAAATCCAGCGACGCAGGGTGGCTTGAGAGAATACGCTCCAATGTAAATTTCTTTGCGATGTCATGGAAGACCGACGAAAACTCCGACAACGCACAGAGCGGGCTCAATCTTGCAGCCTACATGACAGAAAAACCAATAAATTTCTCAACAACACTTGATGAAATGTCAACTCCTTCCGAAGCATATTTAAGGACCTGGGGTTGGAACACTTCTCCAAATATCTGGTATCTATATTTCAGGAAAGTCAATTTTCCTGCGGATCAGAACATACACGGACGATGGGAATGGGCCGGCATATACTTTGGTGAAAAGCTGTAAAAAATGGAGGTTATAAATGATGCAGACTTGCGGACCCACAACATCTGCCTCAAAAAAAATTTTTGCCCTGATTGCATCCCTCTTGATTGCGGGGAACATGTTCGCGGGAGAAAAAGAAACTGATTCGGAATCCCTGCCCCATTTTGAAAGCTATGTGGATGAAAAAACAGAGCTCGAGGAGGACATTGTTGATCCCTCAATTCCCAAGCCAGCGGAAATCAAGCTGACACCCGATGAAAAAAATCCGCTCACACAGGAGATTGTGGAGGAGGACATCGTTCCATCCACAGAGGACAAGACGGATGTGGCGGACCAGGGCAAGGCGGACATCCCGGACATGAAAAACGGATACCTCCACGTTGACGTTGGGCTTCCGGGACTGGAAAAGGAGCTTACCCAGAATTACATAAAATATTACCAGGGACAGGAGGGGCGGAAACTTTTGGTCAAAGCCCTAAAAAACTCGGTTCCGTACAGGCCTTATGTGATTGAGTCCCTTGAAAAAAACGGGCTTCCGGCGTTTCTGCAGTATCTTCCTATTGTTGAGTCGGACTACAAGCCAACTGCAATATCAAGATCCGGCGCGACGGGAATATGGCAGTTTATGACGAACAGCATGGGTCCCCTTATGAAAAAAAGCAAATGGCATGACGACCGGAGGGACCCCTGGCTTTCAACCGATGCCGCAATGCTCAAGTTCCGCGACAACTACAATTTTTTCCACGAATGGACATTGGCGATTGCCGCATACAACTGTGGGGCCGGTGGACTTTTGAAAATACAGCAGGCACATCCGGGCATGGACTACTGGGAGCTTTGCGAAAAAAAACTTCTCAAGACGGAGACAATCTACTACGTTCCAAAGCTGATTGCTGTTGCGGAGATTGTGGAGAATGCCGGATACTATGGTCTGGACGATGTAAAGGAAGCGGCCGAGCTGATAGAGGACAGCAAGACGGAGGATTTTGACTATCTCCAGACAAAAACCATGCTGACCCTTGCCCAGCTTTCCGACGCGACAGGTCTTTCAAAGGAAAAAATCAGCCAGCTGAACATGGCGCTCCTTGGAGACTGCACACCGATTGGACAGGCATACAACATACGTCTTCCAAAGGGATACGCCGACAGCACAAAGGAGAACCTGAAGAAAAAGGGTCTCTCGCTCGACAGCCAGATTCATACGGTGGAGAAAGGAGACACGCTATGGGCAATCTCCAGGAAATACCAGGTGACTGTCGCACAGCTGTTGACGGCAAACGGGATGAAAGAAAATGATATCCTGAGTATTGGAAAAAAGCTGGTTGTGCCGATATTCTAGAAAACAGGGATTTGCGAATACTGGTTTTGGATATGTCCAGTAACAGACGCGCGCCATGATTGTTTATTGATGGGAAATCCTAAAAAAATGCAGACGATACGGGAGAATCGAATGGCTATAAAAAAATTCAATAGAACCGCTATAAGTTTTGCGGCCGGACTGGTTTTATCTGCGGCGGCCCTTTTTGCGCAGGATGATGGAACCTACCGCCAGTACATGCTGGAGGGCTACACATACGACGAAATTGAGGATGCGGAGCAGGCTGCCGCGGCAAGTGCGGATGTTGACAGCAAAAAAGCTGTAATGTCCTCCGTATCCAAGGTTGACTGGTCAAAATCCACGTTGACATCGGACATAACCCTGGACACGGTAAAGGCCGGAATACCAATGCCAAGCGGAAAGGCGGTCTCGATGAACCGTGTGCAGATGGAGCTTCCCGTACTGGTGAAGGACCCGCTCCTCTCTCTCTACGCCGACGACACACGCACACTCGGGGACCTTGTTCTGGAGGAAAAGCTCACTCTAGACGCTCTGACGCGAATAATCGACGGAAGCAAAAAGACCCCACCCTATTTTATGAACGCCACAAACACTCTGAAGACAACCAACACCCTGGACCTCCACCAGATTGGGGCGCTGCTTGTAAAACACCGCACACCCTATGTACAGGACAAGCCGATTGAGAGAATCGCATCAAAGGCATACACAGGTATAGTAATCGATGCACGTGGACAGATTCCGGTGCAGGGCGAACATGTCAAGTCCGAAGTCTACCCATGTCTTTTCCCAAAAATCTGGAACGAGGACATGGATTTGATTTACGAACGCAACATGGTGCTCCCGGATATCGCAAAGTCCAAGGGAATCGTTGACTATCTCCCGGGACAGGGCAGCAACAAAAAGACCGAGAGGGCAGGAAACGACCCGCTGTGGATTACCGCACGCAAAGTCTACGGAGTGAACCGATGCGACCCGGTCATCTCAAAGGAAGACTACCTCAGAATCACCACAGTCCCGGCAAACCTTGAGCTTTTGAAGCAGGGAAAGGTCGTTATCCTTCTTGATGCCGACAAGCTGGTTGGAAACGTGACAAGTCCGCGCAAGGACATACGCTACTATCTGGAGACAGGAAAACTCAAGCAGCGCATTGACCAGACAGACATACCCGACATAACCCCCGAGGAGCACGATGGTGGATTTGTGATTAGGATGGAGAATCTCCGCTTCATTGCCGACCTTGCGGAACTTTTGCCTGAAGAAAAGCACAGGGTCGCAGAAATAGCGAAGGAGCTAAAGACTATAGTCTCCAGTGGAAAATATACAATCCGGGTGAACGGTCACACTGCGGACGTGAACAAACCGGTCGGACAGCAGGCATTAAGCATTGAGCGGGCGGAGGCAATCAAGAACGCACTTGTGGCGGAGGGAATACCCGAGAGCCTGTTCACATGCTATGGATACGGTGGAACCATGCCGATTGCAGACAACTCAACCGCATCCGGACGTGCCCAAAACCGACGTGTCGAAATAGAAATCACGCCACAGGGAACGGAGATTCAACGGCGTTAAACCTTGACAGACAATGGGGATTGCTCTTTTCGGGCAGTCCCTTTTTTTTATCCAGAAATCCGCAAACATGACCGTTTTATGACCATTCTCCCCAACCTTGTGACCCTTTATGACCTAGGAAAATAAAAAAATCCTCCTATAATTTAAATGAATGGAACCTTTGGCGCGCGACCATTGATTCGAGTGCAGGGGGTGGTGATTCAGAAGTTAAAATCTGGAGGTACTTATGAAAAACGTAAAAAAATGTCTTTTGGCAACAGTTCTGGTGGTTTTCGGAATGGGCTTTGGATTTTCCGAGGAACTCGATGAGAATATACGCTTCGAGCTGAACGTCTCGGACTCCTATTTTTTGGGAGTGTCCGGCCACGGCAACACAGTTGATTTAGGATTTGAAATCACGACACTGAACAACAGACTCGGGGCAAGGGTCGGACTTATGCTTCGCTCAACCGAAAAGGATTTTGAAAATACGGACAGACACGCGCTCGTCCTTCATCCATACGCCGGAATCAGTATTTTCAATGGATGCGTAATGATAGGAGCCATTCCGTATTTCGATGATGGATTACTTCTATGCTGGATGCCATACTTTGGATTCAACTGGGACTTCGACATAATCCCAATCAAAAATGGTTCGGCATTAAGCGTCGCCCTAAGGATTGGAACGGACTCATACATTGATGTGGTAGAACCGACCAAGGACCCACTTTTCAATGCGTTTACCTCGTTTTTTGTTTCCATGGTTCCGAAAGCCTACATCGGTGTGAACTTTAAATTCGGCTATGGGAAAAAGAAAGCCTAACGCGTCGGGACCAACCAATATAGCTGTGGCAGCCCCATGTGGCAACATGATGTTATTTCCGCGCTCCAGCACGGGAATCCATATCTATAATATGTTGCCCGATATATTTGCGGTGCAGCTTCAAGCCAATCCGACAATGGCACATTTTTCAAAAAAAACTCGAAATTTGACTAACAGGCCGAATTCCGATTTTTCTGCCATGCGAGGAGAGCTCAGTGCTGTCATGCTGAACGTGGTTGTTTACAACCCAATTCAGCATCTACGCCCCTTGCAACGTTGGAAGAGATTCCGAAACGAGTTCGGAATGACGGACCTAACAGTTTTTTCTGGAAATTCCTATAGCATAAAAATCCAAAAAATAGTATATTTATGCAGTTTTTATTTATAAGGATGGTGAATCAAATGAAAAAAAACTTAGTGATTGTGGCATCTGTCTTGAGTGCCGCGGTCGCCCTTGCCGGATGCTCAAAAAAGAGTGACGGAAAACTTGCTATCGGTGTAATCCAGCTGGTGGAGCACAACGCACTTGATGCAAACTACCAGGGATTTGTTGACGGACTCAAGGAAGCCGGCTACGTTGATGGAGAGAACATTACAATCGACTACCAGAACGCACAGGGAGAGCAGGCCAACTGTACTACAATCGCCGACAAATTTGTGAGCGACAAAAAGGACATGATTTTTGCAATCGCGACCCCAGCCGCACAGGCAATCGCAGCAAAGACCGAGACAATTCCTGTACTCATCTCATCAGTCACAGACCCAAAATCCGCAGGACTTGTTGACAGCAACGAAAAACCGGGACACAACATCACCGGAACATCCGACCTGACCCCATGCGCCGCACAGATTGACCTCATCAAGCAGATTGTTCCTGGCGCAAAGAAAGTTGGAATGCTCTTCTGCTCCGCCGAGGACAACTCACGTTTCCAGATTACCCTTGCAGAAGCCGAGTGCAAAAAGATTGGTCTTGACTATGAGGAATTCACAGTCTCCAACCAGAACGAGGTTATGACTGTCGTCCAGAGCATGGTCGGAAAGGTTGACGCAATCTACGCACCAACGGACAACATGATTGCCGCCACAATGGGAGTCGTAAGCGAGGTTGCCACAAGCGCGAAGATTCCAGTAATCTGCGGTGAGGACGGAATGGTCCAGTCCGGTGGACTTGCCACATACGGTCTCAACTACTACGAGCTTGGAAAACAGACCGCCACAATGGCAGTTGAAATCATCAAGAACGGAAGAAAGCCTGGCGAAATGCCAATCCAGTATCTCGCCACATGCGACTTCTCATACAATCCCGAGACAGCGGAAATTCTTGGCCTGGATCTTTCAAAGTTCTAGCCCCGGAACAGCATAAACAAAGGTCCCTTCTCTACGGAGAGGGGATTTTTTTTGCCATTAAGTTTTTCTGAAAAGACAACCGGGAACCTCTAAAAATTTCAGTTTCTAGAAATCCAAAATCCTTAAAAGTTCGCAATTTCGGACTTTTAAACTAGCTGGAATCACTAAAAAATCATCGAAAATAAGTTTTTAGAGATTGCCTATCTTCAAAGAATTTCATATAGTTTAGGTCGTATGGCTAACGGTAATTTTTTTCAAAACCTTTTTTCACAGATGTTTGGAGGCAATGACCCGGAGGCAATAAAACGCCGCCAGCTGAAGAACATAGCAAAGGACTACTCAAAAACTAAGAACCACTTCTACCGGTACAACGGCAACATGGCTACACCGGCTATGGGAAGTTTTTTTTACGAGGTCTACAGCACAATCGGTGCGGCTCAGGCCATGCTAACCACAGCCACGCCAAACATAATCAAGACCATGGTGCTGAACAACGCCATATCCGATGACGCAAAGGCTCTCCTTGAGGAACTGACGGAAGAAAATCTCAAGAAAAAATCGGCGACCATGCCAATCAAGGACCTCACAAAATACGTGAAGGACACTCTCAGCTCGTTCATGGCGGAGTTCGACGGCGCAAAAATCAAGGCAACCGACGAGCTTTACAACAACATGCTGATGTTCGACAGCTTCTGCAAGTTCGACTACTACTTCATGCTCAAAAAATTCGACAAGAGTATAAAGGAGCGCAAATTCGACACCAAGCCACATTTCGAGCAGGTGTCGGGAACCTACGTCTCTGAGGACCTGAAAAACTTTATGGCGGTCGCGTGGGTCCTTCCCCTTGATTTTGTGGCATGGGAGCAGGTGTTCAACCTACTGAAAAAGCGCAGCACGGGTGGCATCGATGTTGTGGTTCCAGGCGCATGGAAAAAAATGATGTCAAAGCTGCGTTCAATCCGGGGCGGACGTGTACTGGAGATGATTGTCCAGCTGATTACGGAGGACCCGCTCTACAAGGAGACCTTCCGTCCCGAGTCACACCAGATAATGGCGGAATACCTACAGCAGATTCGCCGCACGGTTGAAGACATAATGAGCAAAATCAAGGAGGCCCAGACAACCGGTAAAATTGACAATCTTGTAATGCAGGTCTTTGGAGACGAGCCGGTTGGACAGCTCAAGAGCTACAACGAGGAATGGAGCGCGCCTTTCGAGAAAAAGGGACTCGATGGATTCCTCTACTGCAATCCCCTGCGCTACCTCAGAAACTTCCTGTCCAATTTCACAAAAAAGGATTTGATGGAGCTTTCCGACATAATCCTTGTTCGCGGAGAATGGTCAGACCAGCACAATGCCGAGCCGATGAGCAACTCCTACCACAATCTTCTGGACATATCCACCAAGATAAGCGATTTTGACGACCGCATTTCAGAGACCGGGGAGCTTGGACTAAAGCTGAAGACCTATCTCCCGCGCGCAGACCGTGACAAGGATGCCCGTGGAATAATCAAAAACCTTCTGGGGGACGCAAACGACGAGGCCGCATCACTGATTCTTGAGGCATCGAAAAATTTTGTCACCTACGACCGGAACCTGAAAACAGTCATCGAGGATTTTGCCAAAGCACCACGCAGCGAGCTGATTCTAAACTGGAAGGACCTTGACAAGTTCTCCGAGGGAAAACTCAGGCAGATGGCGGTTGACGCATACAAGCGGATATTCAACTTCGTCGGTCTCATGCAGAATTTCCAGGTCAGCGTGAACGAAAAGAATTCCACACATTTTTAGAATTTACGGGGGAGCATCCCCTGTAAATTTGATTCCCCTATTCCTTTTTCATCCCAAGTCTGATATAATCTTCCATTATGTTTTTAAGTATCGCTTCTTTTTCAAGTGCCATGCTTGGTGGTGTCTCGCAGGGAATACTCTGGGGAATCATGGCGCTGGGTGTCTACATTACGTTCAAGATTCTGGATTTCGCCGACATGACTGTTGACGGAAGTTTCGCCCTTGGTGGATGCACATGCGCAATCCTCATCTCCAACGGTCTGAACCCAATGCTCTGCCTTTTGATTTCGTTCCTTGTGGGAATGGTCGCGGGACTTTTGACTGGCGTTCTGCACACAAAGCTCAAGATTCCTGGAATACTTGCTGGAATACTTATGATGCTGGCCCTATACTCAATCAACCTGCACATAATGGGCGGACCGAACAGGCCACTCCTCAGGTCGGATGTCACAATCATGAACCAGATTAACGACATGTTCCACCTGAAGGACACGCTTGGAGACAACGCAACCTCCGTTTCCAGCCTGATTGCGGGAATACTTTTCAGCGTTGTGATTATTGCGGCACTCTACTGGTTCTTCGGAACGGAGCTTGGAAGCGCAATCCGTGCGACAGGTGACAACGAAAAAATGGCCCGTGCGCAGGGAGTGAACACCGACAGCATGAAGATTCTGGCACTGATGCTCGCCAACGGACTTGTCGCTCTTTCGGGAGGTCTTGTCTGCCAGCAGCAGCGTTTTGGAGACGTGAGCATGGGTATCGGAGCAATCGTGATTGGACTTGCCTCAATCATCATAGGCGAAGTGATTTTTGGCTACAGATTCAAATTCTGGTACTACCTGATGGGTGTCCTCCTTGGTTCGGTCATCTACAGAATCATAATCGCAATCGTCCTCCAGATGGGAATGAAGTCGCAGGACATGAAGCTGTTCACCGCAATAGTCGTGGCGCTCGCACTTTCGGTACCAGTCTTGAAATCAAAAATCTTCAAGAAAAAAATCGCCGCGCCCGAAGTCGAGATTTCTCAGTCCCCTAGCGACTGAAGCAACTAACCTTATGGAAGGAAAAAACTATGTCTGATAAAAATATGCTGGAAGTAAAGAGCGTCTCCAAAACTTTCAATCCCGGACAGATTACGGAGCGCAAGGCACTTAGAAACGTGAGCCTTTCACTGAACGAGGGCGATTTTGTCACTGTGATTGGAGGAAACGGAGCCGGAAAATCCACACTGCTCAACATGATTGCCGGAGTCTACACTTGCGACACCGGAACAATCTCCCTTGACGGAAACGACATAACAAAAATCCCGGAGCACAGAAGGGCAAAATTCCTTGGCCGTGTTTTTCAGGACCCGATGATGGGAACCGCCGCCACAATGCAGATTGAAGAGAACCTTGCCATGGCATACCGCCGTGGAAAAAGAAGGGGCCTCCACTGGGGAGTCACGTCAAAGGAAAGACAGATGTTCAGGGAGCATCTTGCAAAGCTGGACCTTGGACTTGAAAACCGGATGCAGACAAAGGTTGGTCTTCTTTCCGGAGGTCAGAGGCAGGCACTCACACTTTTGATGGCGACACTGCAAAAACCGCAGCTACTCCTGCTCGACGAACACACCGCCGCGCTGGACCCTAAGACCGCAAAAAAAGTTCTGGAGCTTACAGAATACTTTGTAAAAAGGGACAACCTCACCACGTTCATGGTCACGCACAACATGAAGGACGCAATCCACTACGGAAACCGCCTGATTATGATGCTCGACGGCCAGATTGTCTACGAGGCATCCGGAGAAGAAAAAAAGAGCCTCCAGGTGAAGGACCTGCTTGAAAAATTCCAGACCGCCGGCGGAGAAGAGTCCGTCCCCGACAAAATGATTCTGGGATAGGCAAAACAGATTAAACCAAGGCAAACAAAAATCCCCCGGCACAAACCATGTCGGGGGTTCTTCTTTTCAGAAAATTTAGTTTCCGGACAGATTTATTTCTTTACGAAAACCATATCCTCGCCGCCTATAGACATAACCAGCTTGCCATCTTTGACTGTGTATGGCTGTGTGTCTCCTTCAGCTGTTATTGTCTTGGCAGAAGCATCCCACTTCAAATCCGTAGACTGGCCCATCATATCCATTTTGCCAGTTCCATCGGCATTGAGGGTCAGAGAGTAGTCAAAAGAGATGCCCATGAGTGATTCCATTGAAGCAACATCAGTGTCACCAATGGACTCCACCTTGTAGGTTCCAGCAAGGGCTGCATCACCCTTTCCACCACCACAGCTTGCGAAAGAAACGACCACCGCAAGGGCTGCAACAATTGCAAAAAAAGCTTTTTTCATATTTTCTCCTTGGTAAATAAAAAATACCTTAAGTATTTTACCCCCCCCCCGATATTTTTGTCAAGTAATTTGCTCAAAAAAAATCAATCCGTTTCCGCATTGTAAAATATCACGTTTTGGTTTATTCTTTAGCCATGGCTTATGAAGTTACAGCGACCAGACGAAGGCCGCAGAGTTTTGACAGTCTTGTGGGACAGGAATTTGTTGCCGCCACACTCAAGAACACCATTGAATCGGGGAAGATTGCCCATGCCTACCTTTTTTCGGGACCACGTGGCTGCGGAAAGACATCCACCGCCAGAATCCTTGCAAAATCGCTGAACTGCGCGAAGGGACCGACCGCTACCCCATGCGGAGAATGTGAGTTCTGCCGGGAGATTACAGCAGGCTCCTCTCTTGACGTGATTGAAATAGACGGCGCATCTAACACAAGCGTGAACGACATCAGGCAGATCAAGGACGAGGTTATGTTCCCGCCAAACGCATGCCGCTACAAAATCTACATAATCGATGAAGTCCACATGCTCTCCACATCGGCATTCAACGCTCTACTCAAAACAATAGAAGAGCCTCCTCAGTACGTGATTTTCATTTTCGCCACAACGGAGCTCCAGAAAGTCCCTGCGACAATCAAAAGCCGTTGCCAGCAGTTCAACTTCCGTCTTGTTCCAATCGAAAAGGTCAAGGAGCAGCTCGCAAAGGCCGCGGAAGAAGTCGGAATCAAGGCGGAAGACGAAGCTCTTTATTGGATTGCCCGGGAGTCCACCGGCTCCATGCGCGACAGCTACACCCTTTTTGACCAGGTTGCCGCATTCAGCGACGGGGAAATCACCTACGACAAAATCCGTGACAAACTGGGCTTGGTCGGTGTGGACAGGCTCAACGAACTTTTTGGATTCTGCGTAAACGGGGACACATCATCCGCTCTGACACATCTGGACGAGTACCTGCAAAACGGAGTCTCAATCGAACAGCTGATTACAAACTGCGCCGACTACCTTCGGAACCTTCTTCTGATAAAAAACGGAATCACAAAGGAGGCACTTCTTGGACAGGGTGCGGACAGATTCAGCCACGAGGTTCTTGATTCCTGGAACCCAATCCAGATTGAGCGCGCTCTGGACATTTTCATGCAGCTCTACCGGGACATACGTTATTCGCTCAGTCCGCGCTACGAAATGGAGCTTGCCATAAGCCGCTTGTGCTGGTTAAAAAAATATGTCTCACCAGCCGAAGTCAAGGCCGCCGTTGACGCTGTTAGACCCCTGCTTGAAAAATCAGCAAAGGCAGTTCCCCAGCAGACACAGCCCGAGGAGCCGCAGCGGACGCAAAGTCCAAGCTATGTCCCAAAATTTTCCGCACTGGAAAAAGGACAGCAGGTCAAGGAAAATACAGCCCCTTTTCCTGATGGCGGAGCTGAACCGCCGGTAAACAATTCAGCGGCAAAGTTTTTTTCCGGGATTCCAGTTTTTGACGGTGAAATCGACATTGACGGCTACGGACCGGCACCAGATGACGAGACAGCACCCGAAGACGAGGCTCCACCCGACATGAACGATTTTGTTTCGCAGATGGTCTCAAAGCCTGCCCCCAAATTTGAAAAGCAGCCACAAGACCTGGAGCCAAAAGAGGAAACGACAGTCGCACCCGGAACCGCCGATTTGCAGAACCCCGAAAGCGTCCGGGCGGCAATGATAAAAGATTTTTCTGTTGGCGATGGAATGACGGCAGGACTTCTTGAAAAAACGTCGGACTGGAGAATTGAGGACGGAAAAATTCTTTGCCGCATTGATGGCGGATTCACATTTGCCCAGCTAAAATCCAGACTGCAAAAGATTGAGGGCTATCTTGAAAAACTTTTCGGAAGGCCAACATCCTTTGTCGCGGAGGCGCTTGAGGCAAAACAAAACGCAAACGAAAATCTGCCCGTCGAAGTAGAAATCCTAAGGGACATCTTCAAGGGACAGGTAATCTAACTGATTTAATTGGAGGAAATATGAACCCATTTGAGATGATGAAAAATCTTGGAAGCATGAAGGAGCAGCTCCAGCAGGCGCAGGCAAAACTTGACGACATAAGCGCGACTGGTTCTTCCGGTGGAAACATGGTCAAAATCACAATGAACGGACACTTCGAGATTGAGGACATCGAGCTTGACCCAATCTGCGTGGACAACAGGGATGTCCCGATGCTCCAGGATTTAATCAAGGCGGCACACCATGCGGCCCTCACAAATCTTCAGGACAAAATCAAGAACGAAATGGGACCCATGTTCGCGAACCTCAACATCCCGGGCATGAACTGATGAACGCGCTTGACGAAATCACCGAAACATTTTCGCGGCTGCCGGGCATTGGGAAAAAATCTGCGGCAAGAATCGCGTCACACCTCCTAAAATGTGACCCGGTTTTTATGGAAAGATTCTCAAAACAGATTGCCACACTCCAGAGCAGAATCCGACCATGCACAGTCTGTGGCGCGTGGACGGAAAACGACCCATGCCCAATCTGCTCGGACCCAAGCCGCGACAGGACCGTAATCTGCGTTGTGGAACAGGCACAGGATGTTTCGACCATAGAAAATTCCCACGAGTTTTCGGGACTCTTCCATGTGCTTGGCGGAGTGATTTCGCCCCTCGACGGAATTGGACCGGACCAGCTCAGGATTGCGTCCCTTGTCAGCCGTGTGAGGGATGAAGAAATAAAGGAAGTGATTCTCGCAACAAATCCAACCGTGGAAGGCGACACAACCGCGCTCTACATCCAGCACGTCCTGAAGGACACGGGATGCTCGGTGACAAGACTGGCAAGCGGACTCCCGGTCGGTGGTGATTTGGAATACGCAGACAGACTGACACTTGCAAGAAGTTTCAGGGGCCGGACAAAGATTTAATCAGAGATTTAATCAGAGATTTAGCCCAGGGAAAAAGTTTTCGCCCCGGACAAATTATTTCATTCCCTGGCGGCCTTCATCGCTTCCTTGTTTTTGTACATAGCTTCATCGGCACGCTTAAAAAGACTGTCAAAATCCGAATCGACCGCGGAATCATAGACAGCATAGCCAATTGCGGCGGAAGTCTTTTCCCAATACTGGAGCTCCTCGTTGTCCTGCCGCTCCTTGAGCTGCCGCCGGAATTCCTCAATCAAATCATCGATATGCTCCAGGTCGTGCCCACGGAGAACAACCACAAACTCGTCCCCGCCAATTCTGAATACAGGCGAATGGTCAAAAATGTGGCAAACAATCTGGCACAGAGTAACAATCGCGACATTGCCCTTGTCATGGCCATAAGTATCGTTGATTTTTTTCAGATAGTTCAAATCAATCATCGCAACGCCAATATCCGTCTTTCCGTCAGCAATTTCCTGCACGCACTTCTTAACTTCCTTGTCGTAGCCCATCTTGTTTCTGATGCCCGTAAGAGCATCCTTGACCGCAAGCTCGCTCAGCTCCATGGCAGCCTTCTGCGACTCCTGCAAATCCTGCCGCGTCCTTGAAAGATGGTCCATATAGTTTTCAAGCTCGTAAATCATATTCGCGAACTTCGACATAATCATGGAGATTTCGTCCTTGTTTTTAACCTGCCCCAAAAGATTGTACGCTATGTCGGAATTCTTGGTCCGTGAATAATCGTCAATCGCGCTCTGGAGGTAGACAAGCTTTCGGATATAATTCTTCCGTATTATAAAGAGCAGGAAGCCGACAAAAACCACAATCACCAGACCAATCATAAGCATCTGCCTAAGTGTCGCATTCAAAATGGCGTTTGTAATCGAACTGACTTCCACCTCCACCCCGATTATTCCCATCTTCTGCCCGTTGATAAAGACCGGCGTGTAGTATGCGAAAGTCCTACCCACTTCCTTTTCAAAAATTTCAGTACCAACAGACCTTTTTCCAGTCTCCCATGACTCCCAGAACCTCTTGTGATTTTTTCTGTCAAAAGTCATGGTTCTTCCAAGGTCCAGATACTTTTTACCGCCAACAGTTTTTTCATCCCGCTTGCAGTCCAGAATAAAAATCACGTCGTCCGTACCGTCATCCTTCGGCACAACATAATAAGTGTAAGCAAGGTCAAAAATGTTATGTGCCTTCTCAAATGCCGCCTGATAGAACTCATGGCTGTAGACCTCGTAAGTAGATTTGCCATTTTCGGAAAGCTCCTCAAAATCAAGGTCCACACCAAGCACCCTTCCCGGAAATTCCTTTGAAAGACAGTCCTCGTACTCGTGCCTCGCGTCCTGCATTGTAAGGTCGTCAAAATCATGTGGAACAAGAATCGCCCCGCCTTTCTCCAGAAAATACTTCTGATACCACACAAAATACATGTCATCCGCGACAAGTGTGCTTTCAAGATAGGAGGCAACAAACTGGACACTCTCCTCCCTCTGGCTCCTGTAGAACTGAATCTGGCTGATGAATGAAATAACAAAAGTCACCGCAAGCGTAATTACAGTAAATGAGGCAAACAACTGTGTAAATTTGACTGCAAGGGTATCCTTTTTCATGCAAAATCCTCAGCCAAAATTATACCACACTTATTGAATTCTTTCCATTTGTTATATCAGAATTTGATTTTCCATATCAATTCGGGCGCATCCCGCCCTTTCGTGCGGGACCGGGCTTTCCGGGGCTACGGCTATCGCCTACGACCACGCTAACGCGTGTTTTCGCTACGCTCACCCCTACAATCCCTTGCGCAAAAAATGGACATTCAAGCTAATAATCTGTTCCGCCATCCGGGTAAAGCATTTTTTCAATTTCCATAGCCTTTTTTTGTGCCTGCGTCAGACTGTGAAAAACAAAAACAGCGGGGACAGTCAAAATGATGGCAAGCAGAATCGCAAAAACAATAGTCCTCGCCTTATGCTTTTTTATTATGCTACGGACCAAAAGAAAAATCACTACGGCAAGCAGAACCAGGGACACAATAATGGGCGGCCAAAAAACCTTGCTCCCAACGTAAATGCTGGTCGGTCCATCCGCACCACCGATTATCGCAATCGCGGCGGCCTGTTCAAGATTGTACATCTAGAGGCTCTCCCTTCCCAATGGCTCACCAATTCTCAGTCCCTCGGAAATATATTCGCGGTGGGTTCCCTCTATCAAAAACTGAACCTTCTGCACACTTGGGAACGCGGTCGCGGTGTAAACAATCTGGTCCAGCTCCCACATGATTCCCTCAATTCCAAAATTGTTGAACTCCAGTTCCTCGCTAAAATTGAGTGTGGCGATTCCGTTTTTAACGCTCGCGCTGAGCAGCCTTGTCCCCGGGGAAACCATGGTCCGGCAGTTGTGGCTTTTTTGTTCGGCGGGTGTCGGTCCATCAATAAGTGCGTTGATTGAATCGGAAAGCGGCGTGGCGGATTTTTTCATAAGACGCGGGACCTCACAGATGCTGCTGGTTCCGTCCGAATTTATTTCTATAAAAAAAAGTCTGAGCGAAATATTTTCCGCGGGAGTATCCGTTGGCGATTTTACAGGGTCTGTAGTGTTCGGCTCATAAATCAGGTTCGGGTTGATTGAGTGCGCAGGCTCGGTTGTGGAACTCTGCACCCCGACAGACTCCAGCGCGATTGAAGAATTCTGGTCGCTGTATACTCCAAAAGCCTCGTCCTCGGAGCTGCCATAAACACTTGAGCCGGACGCAACCAAATCTGTCACGTCGTCATAATCCAAAGTCTCCTGAACCGTTGTGTCAGCCACAGGGTCCTTTGTTTCGGGAACAGTCTCGTTTCTGCCTGTCTTCTTTTTGCTCCCGTTTGGAAGATTTGTGTAGAGGATTGAATCCCCGTCCTCATTTTCGGCGGCTCCCTGCACAAGCTGGATTTCAACATAGTCAGATTCCGCGTCCACATCATTTTTCGCAATCTTTTCTTCGGGGACCTCGGCATCCTCGATGAATTTTGGAGTGGACCCAAACACACGTTCAAAAAATCCTGTGGCCTTGAGGTTTCCGAATATCCGTTTTTTGTTTGCGAGAAACATAATCACCAAAGCTACTGCGGCGACAACCCAGATTACCAAACCGATTAATGAAACTCCGCTCTTTTTTCTTCTGTCTCGTGACATAACTTTCCTCTATAAAAAAACTTTATGGCAAACTAGTTTATAAATCCACAGCCCCAGTGCCAGATGGGTTTTGCAAGGGAGGAACTGAACGGCTGCTTGCGCTTGAAATCAGGAAGCCAGGACGTGTCGTCGCTCAAATCCTGATAGAAAACGTACTCAAAGCCGTATGCGTCAATAAAATCCCTCAGGTCGGCATCCTCGGTGGCATCGACAAGCCGATTCTGGATTGCCCCAAGAGATTTTTCCCTCGCGATTCCGCCATCAGAGTCTCCCTCAAACGGAACCGGCGTGTACTGCGACATAAGCGAAAGGATTGCCTTTCCGTCCGCATTTTTTTTGAGCCAGTCCAGAACCATGACGGTATCATCCATGCGTCCGGGAAGAAAGAGATGACGAATCACAACGCCCGAAAGCATTTTATCCTTAATATCGCCATTCCTTTCAACTCTAGTTATATTCATCGGAAAATTTTTGACCATCCATCGTATAGATTTTTTTGCGACGGACGGATAATCGGACGCACCAAAGAGTCCCCCGCTCATCAAAGGATTCAGGGTCTTCAAATCCGGAAGCCAGATATCCACAAGCCCACGCAAAAGTTCAAGACTTTCCACCGACTCATAGGCGGATGAATTCCATGCCACGGGAATCTCAAGGCCCGATTTTTTTGCGGCGGTCAAAAATTCGGCAATCAGCGGTATGTGGTGGCTTCCTGTCACAAGATTTATGTTCTCCGCGCCTTTTTTCTGAAGCTCCAGACAGATTTTCACAAAAGAATCGCAATCAACGGCGGCACCCATCCCATGCTGACTTATCTGGTAGTTCTGGCAGAATGAGCAACGAAGTGTGCATCCTGTAAAAAAAATAGTCCCGCTTCCGCCAAAGACAGTCACGACAGGCTCCTCGCCAAAATGGAGTCCCGCGCTCGCAATCCTAACGCTCTGTGTCTCCCCGCAAAATCCGGTATGGAAATCCAGACGGTTCGCCCCACAATTCCGGGGACACTGGTGACAGCTAAGGTATGGGGAGGTCTGTGGCTCCAGAACCATCACAGGGCCTTCTTGTCCACAAAAACCATCATAAGCCGGTTGAGGGTTTCAATCTGCATGTCCTCGGCCTCAATGTTTGTCAGCTCGCAAAGCCTTTTCCAGTCGCGGTCGCAAAGGCAGTCCGTGAATTCGGTGGAACCTTCCAGCAGGGAAAACATGGCAACAAGGCGGTCAACATTTTCCTTAACAGGCTCCTCCGTGCTGTCGGTGGACGTGCGTATGTAGGTTTCGTCCCAATAATCCACGAAAGATGTGGCAAGCGAATCCAGCCCACGGAAATTGCGGACAAAAAGACTCTTAATCTGGGAGACGACGGATTTTTCGCCGGAAGCTCCATCCTGCCTTGCGTGTTTTTTGATTTTCTCAACGTCCGAACAGAATTTCTGAATGCTGTCCATAAAATCCACCTCAGATGCGTACAATCGAAGGATTTTCCAGAACGGAGTCCTCGTGGCTAAAATAGATGTAGTGCGGGTGCTTTCCAGAAAACTCGCTGATAAAATCTCCAGAGTCAATATACCCAGGGATTGCGTAGCCCACGACGGATTTTGCGTCCTTGATTCTTCGCGCGCTGTGCTTCATTGAGGCGACAAACGCTTCCTTTTCGGCTGCACTTTGCGGAATCGACCCTGCGGTGGGAACAATAACGGCATAGGCCGGCATGTCCTCCATCTTTTTCAGGAAGTCACGCATATTGGCAAGGAATTCCTCATTGTAGCTTTCCTCGTCCTTTCCGACAGTCTCCCACGGCATATCGACAAAAACAAGGGAGTCCTTTTCACAGGACACATTTTCCGGGGACGATTTTTTTCCCGCATCGACAGGCATTTCGCGCCCATCCAAAAAATAAAGTCTGTTGTCGGCAGACCTGAACAATGGTTCCAGTTTCATAGGAAAGATTATAGACTATTTTTGACTTTATGAACAGAGACGGAAAAAGCCTCCACGGATTTGAAATCCATAAAGGCTTCTTGCAGCAAAAACAAACTTATTCCGACCGTCTATGTCGGTGGAAATCTGGAAACCTGTTCACCAGGCCCCGAAACTTCCATCAAGTCAAAATTCTGATTACCTCGGCCTTGTCCGCTGTATTCAAAATCTGCGCCCTCTTTTCAGCAGATTTAAACAGAAGACTGACTTCAGCAAGGAACTGGAGATGTGGTCCCGTCTTGTTGACAGGCGAAAGGGTCATAATAAAGATGCGGCAAGGTTCCTGGTCAAGACTGTCAAAATCAACGGCCTTGTCTGAAATACCGATGCATGCAACCAAATCGGAAACTGTGTCCGTCTTTCCGTGCGGGATTGCGATGCCATGCTTCATTCCGGTGGACATCTTGCGTTCCCTGTCAAGAACACATTCCTTGGCAGCCTCTTTATCCGTTACTTTTCCTGCCTTGACCAAAACATCAAGGAGTTCGTCAATAATTTCTTCCTTGGTGGACCCCTTCAGATGGAGGTCAACCGTTTCAGGCGTTAGTACTGTTCGTAAATCCATAACTATTAGTTTATGTCCAGTCGCGAGATTTGTCAAGGATAAAATCCCATCCGCCGGAACTTTTCACCATTCCTATATTTTTTTAACACTCTCCGCCAGAATACACGCACCCTCGACCATTGCCCTGTGCTCCTCCGGGGCTATTCTTGCGTAAAGGGTTTCGGGGGTGTCTCCCGGAAGGACGGGAACTTTTTTCTGGACCAATATTTTTCCTGTGTCGCATCCGGAATCAACAATATGGACGGTACAGCCACTTTCTTTTTCACCGGCAGCAAGGACCGCTTCATGCACATTGTGTCCCCACATTCCCACGCCTCCAAACTTTGGAAGCAGCGCGGGATGCAGATTTATGATTCTATCTCTGTATGCCTCAAGGATTTCTCCACCAAGCACCGAAAGATACCCCGCCAGAATGATTGCGTCGATTCCATCTTTCCGGCACAGCTCAAGAATCGCATCGGAAGTGGCAAGACGTTTTTCATCCCTTGTCGCGGACTTTGCCCTTTCGCCCATAACGGACATGGGGCTTTTTATTTCGCACTTGATTCCAGCCGCACCCGCCCGCTCGATGGCATAGGCATTTTTTGTGCTTGAGACCACCAGCGCGATATGGTACGGACAGTCCGCATTGGATTTTTCGTAATCAATCAACGCCTGGAGATTTGTTCCCCCACCGCTGACCAGGACCGCAACGTTCACCATTTGATTCAGTCCTCGAACTGGGTCATGGCCTTGTTGCCCTTGAACTCGCCCTTGATGATTTTGTCAGTGTGTCCGACATAGCCAATCTCGTATGCCTTCATGTCCGGGATTCCGTCAATGTGATACTTGGACGCATTTTTGTTGAACAGCTTGAGTATTGCGGCGGCATCCTTTTTGCTTACGGCAAGAATAAATCCAATGCCCATGTTGAATGTGGAGTAGACATTTTTTTCATCGGCGCCACGGCGAACAAGCTCGTCAAAAATCTTAGGGACTTCCCAGCTGCCCTTTTTGATTACGGAAATCAGCTGCTTTTTTCCTTCCGCCGCATGGGGATACATCCTTGGAAGATTTTCATAGAATCCGCCGCCTGT
>DGGQ01000116.1 GCA_002392275.1 Treponema sp. UBA3870 | reverse complement strand
CCTCGTCAAGAATGGAGCGCATCTTTGTGTTGATTACATCGCGGCTTGTAAGGGATTCGTCCAGCTCCAGCTCGCCGATTATATTGCGCAAAGTTGTCGCGCTCAAGTTTTCAAGCGCATTGATTGGCTGCTCGACACCATAGGTATAAAGTTTTGGGTCGGTAATCTGGAAGTAAACAACGGTGTCAATCTTCATTGTAACGTTGTCGCGTGTGATTACAGGCTGCGGCGGAAAATCAAACACCTTTTCCTTGAGCGAAATCTTTCTCGCGATGCGGTCAAAAAACGGCAGCTTAAAATGCAGCCCCACATTCCATGTCCCGTGGTACGCGCCAAGACGCTCGATTACAAATGCGTTGGACTGGGACACAATCCTGATGTTAGTGATAATCAGAAGCATGAGAATCACAACCACAGCGATAATCGCATAAAACATAGCACTCATAAAATCCTCCTAGATTTGTTTTACATAGGCCGTAACGCCTGCAATTTCTTCGACCATGCACTTGCTGCCTTCTTCAAGACTTATGTTGTCTTTTACGGCGGCAGTCCATTCCATGCCATTGATTTTTACGGAACCCTTTTCCATTGCGGTAATCCGCTTTGTCACCACGGCAATCTGTCCAATAACCCTCTCGTAGTTTGTCGCAATCTTTTTCTGGCTCAGCTTTTTCTTTACAAGCGGTTTTGTAAAAATCAGCAGGACCATTGCGACCGCAACGAATATGAACAGTTGCGCTGGAAAAGGAAGCGGCGTAAATGCGAGGAACACCATCACAAATGCGCTGATTCCAAACCAAATGGTAGTGAGGGAAAGGGTGAGCGACTCAATCACCACGCAGATTATTGTTACCGCCACCCAGACCCAGGGAAGATTGTTCTGAAAAACAGATACAATATTTTCCATAAGCTACCTCCTGATTCGCCGTCCCCGGAATCCGGATTTCCAGAAACGGACCCTCTTTCTCTATTCGACCTCAGTCCCAGTTTAAGGCATGGCATGCGGAAGAGCAAGAGTGACAATGGTTACTTTCGGGGTGACTTTTGTTACCTCAAGTATGGCATAAAAGTGCAAAGGGTGATAAAATTCACCCCCTGGAGGTTGGAGCTATGTTTGAGGTCAGGGTTGTATCTGATTTTGCGGCGGCACATTTTTTGAGGGACTACCATGGTAAGTGTGAAAATCTGCATGGACACAATTACAAAGTCTACGCCCATGTCCGTGGCGGGAATCTGGATGAGGGCGGTATGCTGATGGATTTTTCCGAGCTGAAAAAGGTCCTGCGGAAAGTCTGCGGGGAGCTTGACCACACTAATCTGAACGACATGGATTTTTTTGACCAGAACCCAAGCGCGGAGCGGATAGCCCTTTTTATATATGGACGGATTGTCAGCGATCTGCCTGAACTGAAATTTGAAGGGGATTTGGATAAGCCCCATCTCTGTGCTGTTGACGTGTTTGAGACCGAGGGAAGCCGTGCAAGGTATGTTCCCTATGGAAGCCACATTTATATAGAAGGAAATTGAAATGAGAAAAACAAAAATTGTCTGCTCGATAGGACCAGCGTGTGACAGTGACGAGACGATACGTGAAATGGTTCGCGCCGGAATGAATGTTGCGCGCTTCAATTTTTCGCACGGAAGTTATGAATGGCATGCCCAGGCTATGAAACGTGTGCGCCGGATTTCGGCTGAACTGAATGTGCCTGTAGGAATAATGCTCGACACAAAGGGACCGGAAATCAGGACGGGGAACACTGTCGATAACGAATGTCTTTCCATAAACGCCGGGGACCTTGTTGAGCTTGTGGCGGACGACTCAATCTGCACGCAGGGAATGGACGGAAGACCAACCCATGTCTCAATCTCATGGAAGGATGCACCTGCCAAGCTTCAGAGCGGACACAGGATTTTGATTGCGGACGGACTTGTGGAACTTGATGTGGAAAAAGTTGATGGAGAAAAAATTTTTTGCCGCGCATTGAATTCTGGAAAATTCTCAAGCAAAAAAAATGTGAACCTGAAGGGAATCCACGCGGGTCTTCCAATCATGAGTGAAAAGGACAGGGAGGACTTGAAGTTCGGTGCGGAGATGGACGTTGATTTTGTTGCCGCTAGTTTTGTGTCTTTCCCCGAGGAGGTCGTGCAGATAAAGAGCTACCTGAAGAGAGTCGGTGCGGTTGCCAAGGTGATTTCCAAAATCGAAAACGAGGAGGGACTCAACAACATAGAGATGATTGCGAGGGAGTCGGACGGAATCATGGTTGCCAGGGGCGATCTTGGAGTCCAGCTTGCGGAAGAAAGAATTCCCCTTGCGCAGAAGGAAATAATCAACGTGTGCAGGAGGCTTGGAAAAAGTGTAATCACCGCAACCCAGATGCTTGACTCGATGATTGTGAATCCCCGACCAACCCGTGCCGAGCTGACAGATGTTTCAAATGCCGTGTTCGATGGAACCGATGCCGTCATGCTGAGCGGAGAGACTGCCGGTGGAAAATATCCTGTCGAGGCTGTGAAGACCATGGCCCTGATTACATCAACCACCGAGGACTCCCTTGAATACAGGCAGAGAATGAAGCTGGTCGATTCCTCATACAAGCCGGGACCGGAAGTTGGACACGCGGTAATGCATTCGGCGTACAAACTTGCGCGCAACATAGAGGCAAAGGCAATCATAATCCCGACCCTGCACGGAAACACAGCCCGCACAATTGGAAGCTATAGACCGGAGCAGAACATAATAGCTGTTACCCCTGACAAAAAGGTTCTAAGGCAGCTGACATTGCAGTGGGGAGTAAGTCCCGTTAGCTGCGGAATTGCCGAGGAATCCGAGACCATGATACAGAATGCCGTAAAGAATGCGCTCGACAGTGGAGCCGTAAACACCGGGGACAGGGTTGTGATGTGCGCCGGAATCCCCCTTGCAAGTCCATTGATGGCGAACACAATAAGGGTTTTGATTGTTGGAAACGTTCTTGCCCGTGGAAGAGAATTTGGCTTTTCAAATCCAAAGGAACTAAGGATAAGCGGACGGGTCATACAGGCAAACGACGGACCTTCGTTCAAACAGAGAATGGCTTACAACACTCACGGAATTCTTGTGTGCGAAAGAATAACCGAGGAAATCCTTCCGCTGCTTCGCGTGGTTGACGGTGTTGTTGCGGAAAACGGTTCGGACATTTCGCTCGACATGCTGCCAATGGTCAACAAGGATTTGGTTTGGATTCTTTGTGTCGATTCAGCGACGAGGGTTCTGGAAAACGACCTGACGATTACCCTTGACGGCGAGCAGGGGCTTGTGTACGAGGGAAGGGGG
>DGGQ01000071.1 GCA_002392275.1 Treponema sp. UBA3870 | reverse complement strand
CAAAGATATAATTGAAATTCATTTGAATTTTTATATCCCGGGGGATCAGCGTCGTCGATTGCACAAAACGCTGGTTTTCGAGAATAACTTCTTTTATTCTATTCTTGCTGATGCTCATGATGACAGTATAGCCGATGATTCTGGGAAAATCAACAAAATCTCCCCCTATAGAGTGACAAATTTTCTAAATTTCTCCCCTTATAGAGGGATTTGTTTAAAAACAAAGGCACAGAAACAAGCCGAGCACAGGATAAAATGTCTTGCAGATTTATTTTCACCAAAGTATACTGAAACCATAAAAAAGTCTGAAATCTCAAACCAGACAAGCTTTTAATAAGATGAAAAAAAATGATCAATTTTAACAAAAACTCTGTTTTCCATTTGAAGCCAATCGATGAATCTGAAGTACGCCAAGACGTGAAGGAACTTTTTGTTGACGGGGAACAGATCATCGAATCTTTCAAGACAGTGCGCGACCAGCTCATCTTCACGAACAAAAGGATTATCGCCATCGACGTTCAGGGAATAACCGGAAAAAGAAAATCCTACTCAACCCTGCCCTATACAACGATACAGTTTTTTGAAGTCCAGACACAGGGATTTGCAGAAATCTTCCCGGATTCAGAGCTTTTCATCCAGTACGCCAACGGCTTCACCGCACAGTTTGAGTTCAAGGGCAACGTGGACATCCGCAAAATCGGAAAAATGATTTCTTCATTTATTTTGGATTGAATCAACGGAGATTTCTGAACAGACACTAAAATCTCTGCAATCTCCCCCACATCCGTCATCAAAAATTTTCTCCTCCCCCCATTTGAATATTTATTCAAAAATCTGTATATTTTCTATTATATGCAGGACTATTACAAGGTTTTGGGCGTGCCTCACACTGCTTCGGCGGCGGAAATCAGATACGCCTACAGGAAAAAGGCAAAGATTCTTCACCCGGACATCACCCACAGGGACTCCGACGAATTCAGGGAGCTTCTTGAGGCATACCAGACCCTTTCCGACTTGAAATCCCGCGCCCTTTTTGACCAGTCCTTCGCATTCAGGGGTGGAGCGGAATCATCAGGAAGGAGCGGCAGCAAGCGGACTTTCGACTACAGGCTGTGGCTTCTTTCAAGGGACGACGACGAGAGCCGGGCAAAGCTGATTATGTACGACCTTACGCACGGAATGGAAGATTCAGCCGTCGCGGAATTCAAGCGCATGAACATGGAGAGGCAGAATTTCAGGCTGTCCAGATGGTTCGGGCATGAGGATTTCATGGACTACGGATACATACTTGCGGAAGAGCTTGTGCTCCGCCGTGAATATTATGACGCGCTCCTGATTCTGGACCAGATTATCAAGATGGAATGGAAGTTCCACTACTTCAAGTTTTTTTTCGAGGAAGTGGAAGATTTCACCCGACACATAGTTCTGAACAATCTGGAGGGCACAATCAACGACGAGATGGCCCTTGACGCATGGGAGCGTTCCCTGGATCTGGGGCTTGGAAAAAAATGTGACTCCGCGGTTCTCTTGAAGATGGCGGACGCATACATCCGCATCGGTGATTTTGAAACTGCGCGGACATGCAGGATGGCGGCGGCTCAGGTCGATTGAACTGTATACAAAGGGGTAAACATATATGATTAGACTAAAGAACGACGAGCAGATTGCAAAAATCCGTAAAAGTTGCCACGAGCTTGCGGATCTGTTCAACGAGATTATTCCGCGTGTAAAGCCCGGAGTAAGCACAAAGGAAATCGACGACTGGTGCGTTGATTTTGTACGGAAGCACGGTGGAAAACCGGCATGGTATTCGGAGGGATTTCCCGGTTGCGCATGCATAAGCATCAACAACTGTGTCATCCACGGAGTTCCATCCAAAAAAGTTTTTGTCCAGGACGGGGACCTTGTTTCGCTGGACATAGGAATCAACCTTGACGGATACATATCGGACAGCTGCCACACGGTCATGGTCGGAAACGTAAAGCCAAACCACAGGAAGCTCGTAAGCGTCACCCGTGAGTCGCTTGTTGCAGGAATACAGGCATGCCAGGCGGGAAAAAGGATTTCTGACATAGCAAAGGCGGTATACCAGATTGCGCATGAACAAAACGGATACGGAGTCGTCTACGATTACTGCGGACACGGAGTCGGTCTTGACGTGCACGAGGATCCAAGCGTACCAAACTGTCCGAGCCGTGGCCCCAACCCACGCATACAGCCGGGAATGGTCATAGCCATAGAGCCGATGATAAACGAGGGAACCGCAGACGTAATCACCGGGGACGAAAAAAGCGAGTGGACCGTCAACACCGCAGACGGAAGCTGGAGCTGCCACGAGGAGCATACGGTCGCAGTCTTCCCCGACCACACCGAAATCCTCACCGACCTTGACTACAACGGAAACTCCTGCCTCAAGGGAACGTCTTTCTAACCATCACACACAAAAATCCGTGCCGGAGACCGACAGTTTCTGACACGGACTTTCAAAATGCTGCCAAAATCTGCACTTTTTCACATTTAAAGTGTTCCCAAAAACTGCACTTTTCACCCTTAAAAGTGTTGTCAAAACCTGCACTTTTTGCCGTTCAGAGTGTTGTCAAAATCTGCTCCTAAATGCTATTATATGTACGGAGGAGCTGAATTGTTCTGGCGCAAAGCTTTTAATGCACTTTTGGAATGGAAAGAAAACTATTCTCAAGAATATGCCGCAATGCTTGAAGGCGCCCGGCGGGTCGGCAAGTCTACAATTGCGGAGAAATTTGCAAAAAAGAATTTCAAATCCTATATTAAAATTGATTTCGCAAACGTAAAACAAGAAATTCTTGAACTTTTCAAAGACATAGCCAATCTCGACATATTTTTTGCCAGGCTGCAGACTGTAACCGGAACAACTTTATACAGGAACGAATCCGTAATAATTTTTGATGAAATCCAACGGCAGCCTCTGGTCCGGCAGGCAATCAAATATCTTGTGGCAGACGGACGCTACCGCTACATAGAAACAGGCTCCCTTATAAGCATAAAGAAAAACGTGCAGGATATTGTAATCCCGTCGGAAGAGTACTTTATTCAAGTCTATCCCATGGACTACGAAGAATTTATGCTTGCAAGCGGCAATGACACCTACAATGTTTTGCGTGAATTATACAAAACAGGAAAACCCGTCGGAGAACAGGCAAACAGAAAACTGATGCGCGATTTCAGGATTTACATGGCGGTCGGCGGTATGCCTCAGGCCGTGGAAGCATACATAAAAGGAAAAAACTTTGAGCAGATAGACAAAGTAAAACGCAGCATATTGAAGCTTTACGAAGAAGATTTCTACAAAATCGACAAATCGGGACGGCTTTCAAAAATGTTCAACTCAATTCCGACACAATTAAGCCTGAACAAAAAACGCTACGTGATTTCAAATGCAACAGGAAAGCGTACGACGGCAAAAGACAGGGAGATTTTTTCAGAACTTATAGATTCAAAAACAGTTTTGACCAGTTACAACACTACCGACCCAAGCATTTCTCTTTCCGCTACGGCAGATGAAGAATCTTACAAAATGTATTTGGCGGATACAGGACTTTTTACAACCCTGCTTTTTAACTCCGCGGATAAACTGAACACAAAGATTTATGCAAAGCTTTTGAGCGACAAGCTAGACGCGAACCTTGGCTATCTTTATGAAAACGTAGCCGCGCAAATGATAAGCGCAAGCGGAAACAAACTTTTTTATCATACATGGAAAAAAGCCGACAAGACACACGACTATGAAATTGATTTTCTGCTTGCCTCAAACGCCAAGCTCGTTCCAATGGAAATAAAATCTTCCGCCGTGAACACGCACAAATCAATAAGCGAATTTGCCGCCAAATTTTCAAAAAAAGTGTACAGGCAATATTTATTTTCCCAAAAAGACGTAGACAACAAAGAGCAGCTTTTGTACAAACCGATATACATGCTGCCCTTCGTGCTGGAGGAGCTGTAAAATCCAGTCGAGAACCGGAGCCCTATATGTGGTAGGGAACCTCTGATTAATACACGAAGCATTAATCAGAGGTTCCTTAATTTTTTCAACGGATTTAGTTACACGTATTTTTTTACAAGCGATATAATCTCATTCCTAATCTTTTCGCGCTCATTATTTGTAGAAGAAAAAAGAATCTCGGGCCTTATGTTGAGAGCCGCACAAAGTTTTATCAGCGTATACAAATTCGGGACCCACAATCACCAGCACTCGATGCAGAAGTTGCAGGTCTAAAAACCAAGGACGGCGACTGTCCGGGCGTGAAGGACGAGGGTTGTAAGAGCCACGATAAAAAGGGATAAGAATTTTTTCATTTTTGGTTTTCTCCTGTAAAAAAAATTTTATAATCTCTACTGTCTTTATTTTGCGTTACTCTAAATCACATGGCTTCAAGATAAAATATGTTTTTACAATTTTTTCAAAACTGATTGTGGAGGACAAGTGCCAAAAACAAGAGATGGAAAGTCCAAAAAGGTTTGAGCAAGCACTGCAATGGAGGCAGGGTTCGTGGCAAAGAAGCATTTGTGCGGTGCGACCGAAGGGAGTCAGATACCTATTCCCGCACACCATGCTGATTGACGCGGTTCCTGTCGGGAATGGAAGTGCTTGCTCGTTTAGAATGAATCTTTCTAAGTTTATATTTGATTTGCACTTGTCTTCCACAATTTTATAATCTCTACTTGACGATAAAAATCGTCTGTATTACATTTATATTAATGGAATTTCATTGAATTTTTTACTGAAATTTCTAAGTGTGGTGAAAACTGCCATTCAAGGTGTGATGAAAACGTTATGGAATTCAAAAAAGGTGAAACAATAAAACTTGAAGGCGGAAAAGCTGCCAAAATAGTTTCAAAACTCGGAGAAGGCGGACAAGGCATCGTCTATTCTGTAAAAATTGACGGAAAGGATTATGCACTAAAGTGGTACACATTCCGTTTTAAAGATAAAAAAGAATTCAGAAAAAATTTGCAGGTGAACATTGCAAACGGTGCGCCGGACTGTAAATTTCTGTGGCCATTGTATTTGACGGAAGAAAGGAACGGTAGCTTCGGTTACGTTATGAATTTGCGGCCCGGCAATTTTTCAGACTTTTCGGATATCCTTAACAATAAAGTCCGCTTTGCTTCGACAGACGCTCTGATTACTTCTGCTCTTAATATTGTAAATGCATTCCGTACCTTGCACAGAAAGGGATTAAGCTATCAAGACTTGAACGATGGAAATTTCTTTATCGATGTAAAAACTGGGGATGTTCTTGTCTGTGATAATGACAATGTAACTCCAGACGGCATGAAGAATGCCGGTAACATTGGTGGCAAACCAGGCTATATGGCACCGGAAATTGTCTGCGGAAAAGCCCATCCAAATTCTCTTACTGACTGCCATTCATTGGCGGTAATTCTGTTCAAATTATTCTGCCGCCATGACCCGCTCATGGGAAAAGCCTATGTAGACAGTGTTTGTATTACAGAAAAAAGGGAATGGGAACTTTACGGGAAAAAGCCGGTATTTATTTTTGACCCGCAAGATGATTCAAACAGACCTGTCGTTGGAATCCACCCGAACCCGATAAAACTCTGGCCACGTTATCCTAAATTCTTACAGGAAGCGTTTATAAAATCTTTCTGCGATGGTATGAAAGATCCTAACAAGCGTTTGCCGGAAAATGAGTGGCAAAAACTTCTTATACGTTTTAGAGGAACTTTTGTCAAATGTCCCCATTGTTCATCTGAAATTTGCCTTGCTCTTGTCCCTCACGGTTCCTCTCTTAAATTTGAATGCGGCAGTTCTTACAGCTATCCTTTTGCACTAGAAGATGGAAAACATAAGACACCATTGTTTCCGGGAGCAAAGCTGTATTCCTGTCTTACATCAAAAGACAG
This sequence comes from Treponema sp. UBA3870, assembly GCA_002392275.1. Lineage (GTDB taxonomy): Bacteria > Spirochaetota > Spirochaetia > Treponematales > Treponemataceae > Treponema_D. Next base: position 10,852 of record DGGQ01000071.1, on the reverse strand, counting down.
TGACGACTATTCGACAGTTACCGGCGAAGTGATTATGAACAAAAACAATCCGTCATTGTGGGGAATCAAGAATCTTTCCGACAAAGAATGGGCTTTTGCAACCCAAAGCGGAGAAATGAAGGAAATTCCAAATGGCTCCGTTGTGCCTATTGCAAATGATTTGGAAATTCATTTTGACGGAATTACCGCCAAAATTACAAAATAAGGATGTTGAAGTATGGGAATGTTTGATGACGTTGAAGGAATTGTAAAGAGACAGATGGTTTTGTTTTTTGTAATTGATACTTCGGGTAGTATGCAGGGAACAAAAATCGGAGCCGTAAACACTGCAATTCGTGAAGTGTTGCCGGAGTTGAAGGATGCAGGCGGTTCAGACATAGACCTAAAGGTTGCATGCCTTACTTTTTCAAGCGGATGCCAGTGGATGTATTCAACGCCAATTTCATCTGAAAGTTTCCAGTGGAATAATGTGGTTGCTGACGGCTGTACAGATTTAGGAGCAGCTTGCCGGGAACTGAGTGAGAAACTTTCTAAAAATGGATTCTTAAAAGCCCCTTCTGGTTCTGTTGCACCCGCTATTTTTCTGATGAGCGATGGAGAACCTACAGACGATTTTGAATCCGGCTTGGCAAAACTTAAAGATAATAATTGGTTCAAATATGCAATCAAAGTTGCTGTTGCAATCGGTGATGATGCAAACAAAGAAGTTCTTGCAAAATTTACAGGAACCATTGAGGCTGTTATCTCCGTTCATACGCCGGAAGCATTAAAGAAGTGGATTCGTAAAGTTTCTGTTACATCGTCACAAATTGGAAGCAAAAGCCAACCTGCAAGTGACGGCCAGATTCAGTCCAAGCAGGATTCCATGATTGAAGAAATCAGAGACATCCAGCAATCTGACCCTGATTTGGACACGACATCGACAAGTGGTGATGACTGGTAACTTATGCTTGTAACTTTGGATGCACGTTGCCGCGGAAGTGAGCACGTTAAAAGCGGAAAACCATTACAGGACTATTCTTGTTCCACAATAGACAGTCGTAAGACTTATGCCTATGCCCTTGTTGCAGATGGGCATGGTGGGGAAAAATATTTTCGCAGTGCAGAGGGATCTCGTTTTGCAGTTCTATGTACCGTTGATGCTCTGAACAAAGTCCTTAAGGAATTGATTTCTTATATTAAAAAAAATGACCTCCCTGTTATTGACAAGACTTTAAAAAACCTTTGTTCCCGCATTTTACTTTTGTGGAGAGAAAAGGTAAAATCACATTTTTCTGAAAATCCTTTGACAGATGAAGAGGAAAAAATTTGTGAAGAATTAAAGTTGGAACTCCCCCTGGCAGAAGAAAAGATTTTTTCTTTGTACGGTTCCACTCTGCTTGCCTCTGTATATTTTGAACACTATGGCTTTTGGTTCAGTCTGCAGATTGGTGACGGAAAAACAGTAATCATCAAAAAAGACAATTCTGTATTCTATCCGATTCCAGAAGATGATGATATGGGATTTGGCGTAACGGCTTCTTTGTGCGGAAAAAATGCTTTGGAAAAATTTCGTTACAACTTTGGATTTGAAAACTTGAACGGCATTTTTGTGATGAGTGACGGACTTGCAGATTCGTTTGATACTCAAAAACTTCCTAACTTCTTAATGAGCATTAGGGATAATGCCCTTCTTGATTGTGAAAAAACAAAATCAGAGTTAAATGAATATCTTCCTAAGCTTTCTGAAAAAGGAAGCGGTGATGATATTTCTATTGCAGGGATATTTGCAAAAGAAAATGAAAAATAGAGGTTCTTCATTTCACTCGGAATGATGATGTTGGAACAAGCTAGATTATAAATCCAGGGGGTAAAAACAAATCATGGAAAATACAGACAAAAACTCAATGGAAAAAATTGTTCGCTCACTTGTGGAGCAATATGGCAAAGATCTTTACTTGGCGGAAAACGAATTGCGATTTAAAGGCCTTCTTTTTGACTTTGCATCTGATTTTGCAAGAGAACTAAAGACCCTAAAAATTGCACTGGCAGAACGCATACCCGCCAAACTGCTTACATGTGATGACAAGGATGATGAAGAAAAATCCCGTACCCTGCAAAATTGCAAAGATACCCTTGTAGACGAAGTTGGGCTTATGGAAGAGCGTGTGACACAGGTTTTGAATGTCCTTGCAGAAGGTTTGGGATGGAGCGTGAAGCTTGATGAGAAAACAGAAACGTCAAAGGAAGAAACCCTGAATAATCCAGATGATAAGAAAAGTAAAAAATTGGATAATATTAATTATGAAGAACTTGTTTATAAAACAATAGGTAGCTTTCCCTATAGTAGAACCCGGTATACAAATCCATCAACTCACATTGAAGGTGCTGCAAATGCTGTAAATATAGGTAGCGCAGACGATATAGATGCAATGAAATTTACGAAGATATTGCGAAATAAAATTAACAAGTATCGCCTTATCTGCGTTCAAAATCTCACGGTTAACGATGACATAGAATATCTCATAGATAAATCTCTCAAAAAACTTTCCTCAATGACAGGAGCTTTATATCTTGTTGTTGGAAAAGTAAAAGAAAGCGGATATATAGAATTAGAACACGAAAATGCTTTTTGTGCAATTATTCTTGTAAAAGATTCTAAAACCCATGTTTGCATTGATGGATTTCAATGTTATGGAAAAGTATTTCATTATGATGAAATCTTTCAAAATACATTACAATTCCAAGGAAAATAGGATTATGGCAAATTACATTATTGAAGGAACTGTTTCGGAAGTATTTCTTGATGAAAAGGATAATATTTCTTTCAAAATTTTTGGAACAGAGGGCTATTCTATAAAATACGAAAAAGAAAAATATAATATTCTTTGTCCAAAACAATTAGAAGAAGAAATAAAAAAGGATAAAAAGATACACCTACCAGGAATTATTCTTTCACAGGATTATCAATTTTCAGTTTCTACAAAAAATATGGAATTGATTATTAGAAACTGTGACTTGAATAAGAAATTAAAAATTTCCACAACTATTTCCGAAACAGAAAAGTTATCAAAAATCCTTGCAGATAAGAATAAGCCAATAAAGGTTGACTCAATAACCCTTCTTTCAGATTAGTCTATGTCCCCAATCTACACCCCAACACATTCCGAAACCCTCGTTTTTATAGGTGCCGGTGCAACTGCAAAACTGGGTATGCCGTCAAGCAATGACCAGACAACAATATTCCGAGACTTGTGTAAGAAAGAAGTATCTAAAGAAGCCTCGCTTTCAAATTTTTTTTCTGGGCCAGATTTGCAAAAGGTAGTAGCGTTTCTTAGTTTTCTTGACAACGACAATTTCTATGAAGCTTCTGATGATGACCTAAAAAGTGCAAAAATTGTCTATGGAGAACAAACAGACAGTTTACTAAAAAAACGAATTCTTGAGTTGAGAACAGAATACGATTGGAATGCCGCAAAAAAGATTATAAAAATCTGTCCTTATAACAAAGCGAATGACAATCTTATCCGTGACGTGTATTCGATAATAGATGGCAAGCTTCTTTCCCATCAGTCTTTAAAAATCAGTGTAGAAAAGAACGAAGAAATTCTTTCTGAATCACGCTTGCAAGGTGCAAGAAATTTTCTTACGCTTTTTATCAACATGCTCTTTGCTTCTGCATGGAATAAAATTGCAGACGGAGAAAAATCAGAAGAATTCAATCAATACAAGAAATTCATCAATTCATTTGACCGACTAATGCAAAAAGAAGCTCGTGACTTTTACCGCAAGTATTCTGTTGAATCAAGGGATTTTTATCTCTTTACCACATCCTTTGTTTCCTTTAATTTTGAGATGGTGTTTCCATGGCTCTTTATGAATTCTCATTACGAATTGAATCACCAAAACTCATACATGCAGGACAGACCTCTAAAACTGTGGCTTGATTTTGGATGTGAGCACCGAGGACGAAAAACAAACTCAGACGGAGAAATTGTTTCAACCCTGGAATTTACAGAAGCCGTTGCAAGCCGTGAAAATGAGGATGAGCATATCGGAAGCGAATTGAACCGCTGCGGAAAATTCTATTTTGCACATGGCTCGTCAAACTGGCGCGAGTGTCCTGTATGCGGACGCATGACTTTTTACTCTGGCTACAGCAGAAATAAATGGAGCTATAAATCCAAGGAACTTACCTCTCCTTTCCCTATACCTTTATTTGGAATGGATAAAATAAATTCGCTTACTGCAAAGGAAAATGAATGGCGCAAACAGCTCCGCTTTGATTCCCTGCAATGTATGCATTGTGGCGCGGAAACCGTAGCCTCTGATGCCCCCATGATTATGCAGACAATGTATAAATCCACACCAACCTCCTTCTTGGAAGAAATTCAGCGAAACGTAAAGGTAAGCCTTGAAAAAGCAAGGCATATTGTTTTGCTTGGCTACAGCTTGCCTGTTGATGATACAATCTGGCAACACGCATTTGCCGAAGGGGTTAGAAGTAGAATAGATACAGACAAGGTTGCTTTCTGTAGCGTTGTCGTTGGCTATAAAGGCGAGTCACACTGGCTTTATAAGGATGAACTTGAATCGTACATCAATAACCACAAGAATAGCGACGATGGATATAGCATAGATGCTATAGAAAACGCAATAGCAATATTCGGAAAAGAAAAAGTCCGTGCATGGACTGGCGGCATTCCACAAGTTTTTGGAACTTGCACAGAAAAAGATGTCAAGGACTTATTCTATCCCGATTTTGTTGAATGGGAAAACACCCGCTTGAAAAAATGATGCAAAAAAATTATTTCATTCCCGTTCATTGGAAATGGCAATATCCTATATTGTATGATATAATAGAACACGTGCGGCATTTAGTTTTTCTAGAGGAAGTCGAACATGCAAAACATTAAAAAGTGGCAGCCTGAGATTTTGAGCAGCAGACCAAGCAGTTCAGGAAATGGTGTGGAATCCTACAGCTGGAAGACTGTACAGGATGCATTGTTCAAGTCCGTTGCAAAAAATGATGAGTACAGCGTGTCTCAGCTGATTCTTGCAGGAGCAGACATGAATGCGTGCAACAAATACGGCATGACCGCACTTATGGTTGCCGCCGAACACAACGCAAAGGATGTGGCTTCCCTTCTCATTAAGGCAGGAGCAGATTTGGAAGCTGTAAACAATTTGGGACTTAATGCATTGCAGATAGCAGCCGGAAACGATTCAATCGATGTTGCGGAAGAACTTATACAGGCAGGTGCTTACGTTAATGCAAAGACGCCTGACGGAGAATCTGCACTTTCCATCGCCATAGAAAACAAAGCCCATGAGATAATGATACTCCTTCTTGCCGCAGGTGCCCGACCAGATTTTGCAAAGAAAAAAGAGGAGCGTGTTTCTGCATCTTTTGGAATATTCGACGGTAAAGGTAAAGAAGGTAAAAATGGTTTCTGTGAAAAAGGTAGTGACAACGGAAACATTTTATATTCAGAAAAAGATGATGATGACGGTAATGATGCCCATAATGATGGCAACAGCAAAAACGGAAACAGGACAGATTCAAAAAAAGATGTTGATGGTAGTGACGGCCGTAATGGAGACAATGGCGGAAACGATGGTGATGGCGGCGATAATTCATCAGGAGACGGGGATGGTGACGATGAAAATCCGAATTTAAAAATCATGTCGTATCTGCCCGGACCAATTGCAAAAAACGCACCCACTCCGAAAAATCTTGTAGGCACTTTATACGGCGGTCACGGAGGAGACTGTCTTGCAATGGAAACATCCTTTACAAAAGAAAGCAAACCGACCGGTGTTTCTAAGGCAGAACAAGGAAAATCCGTCAGAATATTTAAAAACCTGGATCCGTTCATAAATGGAGATGTCGGCCTTCCTATTGATGAAGCCAGCGTATTCATAGATTATGCGAAATATAAAAAGTCCGAACAAGAAGATAAAAAGCCCGCACGAAAAGATAAAAAAGAAGATTATGATACGGATGTGTCGCAGTTCTACAAAGAAGCAAAGGTGAATCACGAACATGAAGAAATCAAAAAGCGTTATTCATGGATTCAGGCGGCAAAAGAAAATGACCTTCACATTGCAAACCTCTTGACTGTCGCTGGTGCGGATATAAATGAAAAAGACATGTACGGACAGACGGCCTTGATGTATGCAGTATCCCAGGATTTGGAAAAAGGCGTTCAGCTGCTTTTAAAAGCCGGTGCCGATGTGAATTTAAAAAATGCAAGGGATGAAACCGTTTTGATGAGGGCCGCATTCAAAAATCTTCCCGACATGCTGTCCCTTTTGATACAAAATGGAGCCAATATAAACGACAAGGACATAAGCGACTGGACTGCTCTGATGTATGCTTCAAAGCGCGGTTCAAAACAGTGCATTGACATTCTGCTAAGATCCGGTGCCGATGTCAACGCCAAAAACAAAAAGGGAGAAACCGCCGCCCAGATTGCCCGGAAACGGGGATAGCCATAAAATTACACTTCCATCAGCATTTCTATCGGACATTCAAGGGCTTTTGAAAAGGCAATAACGCTTTCTGCTTTTGCCGCATTGATGTTCTTTACCCTCTGTTCGTATTGCTGAATTGTGCGCACCGGTACTCCGGAAAGTTCTGACAATTCGCTTTGTGAAAGGCCTGCTGCAAGGCGGTATTTTTTGAGATTTGTTTCGGATTTTCGGGATTTATAAAGCTCTGTCATTTTGTCACAGAATTGTGAAATATCCATTTCATGGTAAGGATTGTACATGGCCCTTATTTCTGTAATGGGAATCAATGAGTTTATCTGCTTAAAAGTCAGATTAGTCTGCCATTGAAAATATGCCAGTGCCCAACCTGTCCAATATTCCGGACTTCGATTTGCTGCAGGACGATATTTTTTTGCAAGATTTTCATCCCCTGATTACGAAGACCTACCCAGGACAATCATAATCTTCATCTGCACCACGGATCCGTTCAAGCTTGGACTTCCGAAATACACGTTCAGGACAACATGCAAGGAATCAGACATGCTAAATCTTGATGACAACGCCGAAAAAATAATCTATAATGCAAGTGCGTACGCAGATGTGAGCGACAGGGAGCTTGGTGCATTCCTCAGGTTCGTAAGTGAGGACTGCAATGTAAAACTAGAAGATGTAAAAGTTTTGCCTGCGACAGAACGGATGTAAATTAAGCTGCAAGCTTTGCGTGCGACACGCGGTAGGGATAGTAGCACCTGCCGAAAGGCAGTTCCGTAGGAATGAGCCGCGCAAGACGGCGAAGTGCGGATAGCCCGACCCGAATGTAGTGAGGGGACCGCCCCACATTGTTAAAGGACATATCTAAAGTATGACACCCCTCCAAAAATTGATGGTCGTCATACAAAATTCAACAGAAGCTTATGATTCAGAAAATCTATTTTACTTCCTCATAGATGATTACCGTATTCAGATTTCCGTTGTCCCAGAAGCTGTATTCATAAAAATAATTTGTCTCCACACCTTTGCTAATTTTTGTTTCCTGCGAACAATATTCCGAATCACCATATTTGTAAAAATATTCGGTCGTCCAGTTTCTGTTTTCGGGCTTCGTCATCAGGCTAAGTACAAATTCATTTGTGGAAAAACTTTCTGTCTCATAGCGGGAACAAAGCGGAAGTCCCTGGGAATTGTATTTATGAAACTCGGCAGACGTGTATGTAACATTTCCATCTCCCAGGCGGTTTGTGTGCATTGTTTCTGTAAAATTGTCGTCATCGAACTCGGTAATGCGTTCCAAAATCACATTGTTGTCGCTGAATGTAATCCACAAATCATAGACAAGCCTGTTCTTTGAATCATAGCGATAAAAATTTTCGCCATTCCCATTCCGCTTCCAAATAAGATTTCCCGCGTCATTGTATCTGTACTCAAAGCTGTCCCACTGGTCTGTGATTTTTATTATGCGCCCGTTTTCGTCATACTCATATTTTTCATCAACGCCACCGCTGTCATTTTTTCGCACAAGGAGTTTCGTATTGTCGTCATAAAAATATTCAACGACATTGTAGTCCGCAGTTTTTATTTCAGTCAGATTTTTTTCAATATTATACTCATACCACCAGACCCCCTTTTTGCTTTCATAACCGTATGTGTAAAAAAGTTTTTCAATCATTCCGTCGGCATTGTAAAAATAAATAAAGCCGCTGTCGCCCGGAGAATAGGCCCTGATAATTTTTCCGTCATAGTTGTATTCATGCTTGCTGACAATGCGGACTTTTTTCTGGACTTTCGCGCCGTCAATCACAAAGTCATGCAGAAGAACCGCGTCCTCGGCAAACGCAAATGAAACAAGTGCAAGCACAAAAAGCAAGAATGTTTTTTTCATTTTCCCCTCAATTCAGAAATAGCTTTTTAAAGTATACGACCCTCAAAAAAATGACGGTCGTTTTACCTGTCCTCGCTGAAAATTATTATATCTTGCGTACACGATAATATCAAGTTTAATTGTCGTGTATACACGATAAATTACTGATGACTTTATGAGGTCAGCTTTGATGTTTTCGCCCCAAAAAAAATCATCAATCAGAATTATCTTAAAATTTTTCCAACTATATTTTCTGCCATAGACTGCGCTTCTGTAAATCCTGTTTTAGATAATTCCTCTGCAGAATCCAGAAGAGCCTTTTGAATGCTGGCATTCAGTTCATCGTAAATCTTCATTGCAATTTTTGAACCAAGTCCGCATTTTTTAGCTTCGTGCTCTAAATCTTCCCTTGTAATCTGATTTATATTCTGCTTGCCGTTTATGCTCACAGACATTTCATCGGTGCTGCTTTCGTAAAGTTTTGTACATACAGCATCATAAAATGGAGCCAGATGAATGAATACTGTCTGCAACACACTGACGGGTAAAGCCTTCCGGCAAAAGTCCGTCAAAAAATGTTTTTGTTGCATCTGCATCAAAGTCTTTTTTTGAAAGAGGAAGACTTAAAGAAATTGCACGGGCGACCGGAGATGCAATATATGACTCATCATATGAAAAAACTGCATCTTGAAAACTGCTGCCTGTGATGTGCCCTGCCTGTACCAACTTTCCGTTGATTTCCATCTGAACTTTAAGGTTGAATCCGCACATCTATTTCCGTACCTCTACGTTTATGTTCAGCCCCAAAAGATTCATAAGATGCAGGGTTTTTCCGATTTCGCAGGTTGCTTTTCCGTTCTCAAGATCAGAAAGAAAGCTCATGCTGAAACCGGTTATCTCTGAAATATATTTCTGAGTGTATGACAGTTCCTTACGGCGATTTCGGATTGCCTGTCCTAAAGAAATGGAATCATTTACCTGCATAGAAGCCTCCATTTAGGCGAACGGCTAAATTTCATTTTTTGCAGATAAATATAGTCGTTCGGCTTTATTCAGCGCTTTTCAGTATAATATAGCCGAACGGCGTTGTCAATGATTGTTCAGTGTTTCCTTAAGTAATTTCTAAAAGAAAGTTGCTTTTATTGCTCGATGTGGACAGGCCGTCTTGCAGTCTCCGCATCGGATGCAGTCCATGCTGTTCGATTTTTTATAAACAGGAATGTCGAGCTTGCATGCTTTTTGACACGCTCCGCATTTCGTGCATTTTTCAGTGTCAATTTTAAATCGGTAGAATGATATTTTGTTGAATATTCCGTAAATCGCACCGAGCGGACAAACATAACGGCAGAACGGACGGTAGATTGATATAGAAGAAAGCAGGATGATTGCAAGGATAACGAGTTTCCAGCGGAATATAAATCCCGCAGCACCGCGCATGGCCTTATTTAAAAGCACAAGAGGTATTCCTCCTTCAAGAGTGCCGACCGGACAGATCCACTTGCAGAACCACGGCTCCCCCAATCCGGTTATGTCGATGACGAACATTGGAAGCAGAATCACGAGCATCCCCACAACATACATTGCAATGCGGTACCCGCGGTCATTGAGAGTCACTGGCTTTTTGCGCAAATGAAAATGCTGTAATGCCAAGAATTGCAATCGTAATCAAAAATTTTTTCATATCAGTCTCCTTGTGTTTTCGTCACTTTTTTTTCGGTGTGAAAGGTTTCTGTGGCTGCTTGGGCATTTTTCCGGTAGCTGGCTGTTTTTTGCTTTTGTTTGTCGCATCCGTTTTTTTGCCTTCGTCAGTGTTAAAATTCGCTTTTAGGTAGAAGTTTTCAATCGGCTCGTAACCAAGCGGAGCGACAAGTTCGTTCCAGTTTTTGGGGAGCTTGATTTCCGTGGTGACAAAGCCTCCACCGGGAATAACCTGTACTTTGTTGCGGTTTGCATCTCCTGTGACGAGGAAGGCCGTGTCGCCTTTGTTCATAGTAGCGATGGTCATGATTTCCTTTTCGGCGATAATCGGCTTGTACCATTCCGGCGTGGGTGTCATCTTGGCTTGTTCAGCTTCGTCTTTTTTCAGCATTTCATAGTGTTCGTCAAAACTGCGCCTCTTGTACTGCTGGCTTCCGGTGTTTGCCCAGTAGTGCGCGTAGGTACGTAATGCGAGCGGGCGGCGGGCTGTTTCAATCAATGCGTCTTCCAAATCCGATTTGGTTTTGTAGTCTTTTGCAAGGTCTTTTGCCACATACTCCGTGATGAAAACCGTGCGCGGAACCTGGGGGTTGGTGTTTCCAAGTCCGTTCTGCTGTTTTTCGGTTATGTCAAAGGCCATGAGGTTCATGATTTTTTCGGCATCGTCAGTGGCGGGAGTGATGTTATTTCCCCATGCTAGGGCACTTCCGGCGGTGATGGTGTTTTCGTTGAGGTCGAATCCCTGCTGCACATGGTAAGGCTTCCAGCCAATCTTTACGCAGGCTTCGTCGTCTTCGCTGAATGTAAAAGGCGTGAGGTAGC
>DGGQ01000187.1 GCA_002392275.1 Treponema sp. UBA3870 | reverse complement strand
CAAAAAAACTCAAAAACTCACGTTTGATGGGCGTTGGTCGCAAGCTTTCGCTTGCTCTTTGAGTTTTTGTTTGCTCGCGAAGGCTCGCATTTTTTGTTTCACAAAAAAACTCAAAAACTCACGTTTGATGGGCGTTGGTCGCAAGCTTTCGCTTGCTCTTTGAGTTTTTGCTTGCTCGCGAAGGCTCGCATTTTTTTGCTTCGCAAAAAAAACTCAAAAACTCACGTTTAATGGGTGTTGCGGGCATGGAAAAAGGTTCCGAAGGCAGTTTTAAATGGACCTATCCCGCAGAAGGGGTAGCGGAAAACCGGAGGTTTGGAGCGAGGGGAAGGCTTTCCCCTCACAAAAAAAAGTGCCCTGCGGCCTAATGGGTGGGAGGGGATAGAAGACCGCAGGGCTAAAATAACAGTAATTTCTACTGCGAAATGGATAAACTAATCATCGGTATGTTTTGGAAATGTATTAGAGCTTGAGGCACTTTTTCAAAAAAAAATAAAATTTTTCCTAAAAAACTTGACATGTCGCATAAATAAAAGTTAAAAGTAATAATGAGTTAAAGGGTGCTTCTGGAGAATTGTTTCCTGGGGGTTCCCTATTTTTATAGACAGGAGATGTACCTGCTGTGAACGGAAGTGCAGTTTCCATTGACCATGTTTCCAAGAGCTTTGGCGATTTCCAGGCTTTGGACGACATCAACTTTACAATCAAGAAGGGCGAATTCTTTTCCCTGCTTGGACCGTCTGGATGTGGCAAGACCACATTGCTGCGTATTATTGCCGGATTCGAGTTTCCTGATGACGGTGCGGTGCTTTTTGATGACCAGAACATCATTCCGCTTCCCGCGAACAAGAGACCGAGCAACACTGTCTTCCAGAGCTACGCGCTTTTTCCTCACCTGAGTGTCTATGAGAATGTCGCGTTTCCGCTGAGACTTCGCAAGGAAAAAAAGTCTGTAATCGATGAGAAGGTCAGACACTATCTCCATCTTGTGCAGCTGGACCAGCACATCAGCAAAAAACCGAACCAGCTTTCCGGTGGACAGAGGCAGCGTGTGGCCATTGCTCGCGCGTTGATTAACGAGCCTAAGGTTCTTCTTCTTGACGAGCCTCTTTCCGCTCTTGACGCTAAGCTGCGTTCCAATCTCCTGGTCGATTTGGACGCTCTCCATGACAAGATTGGAATTACCTTCATATATGTCACCCACGACCAGAGCGAGGCACTTGCGGTCAGCGACAGGATTGCCGTAATGAACCAGGGACATGTTCTCCAGGTGGGTACTCCTTTTGAAATCTATGAAAGCCCGGCGACACAGTTTGTTGCCCAGTTCATTGGCGAGACCAACCTTTTTGAGAGTACAGTCGTAAATTGCGAGCCTTACCAGATTCCGGGAAAGGAGCAGGAGTTCATGGTGACTCTCAACACTCCGGCACTTGGAATGCAGGCACAGCTTACGGGTGAGACGGCGGCAACCAGGGAGGAGGACAAAAATATTCTTGTCACCGACTACGAGCATACGGATGTGGGCCAGAAGGTTGCGTTCACAATCAGGCCGGAAAAAATCCGCATAACAACCGAGGAGCCGAAAATCAACGGTCGCAAGGACATAAATGTGTTCAGGGGCGTTGTCGAGGAGCCTGTCTACACCGGGTTCCAGTCAAAATTCTATGTGCGGCTGGAAAATGGTTCCATAATCAAGGTGTTCAAGCAGCACGTGAACTATCTGGACGATGGACCCGAGATTGCGTGGAAGGATACCGTCTATGTCTCATGGGCGGCGGAGGACGGATATATCGTCGAGGACATCAACAAATGAGCGGAAAGGATAGTGGAAAAGAAAAGCCAAAGTCAAATAAGGAACCAAAGATTCCTGCTGATTTGAAGCTGGCTTCCAAGGCAAGGGCCTTTAAGTTCAAAAAGCCGAATCCCGGACCGTTTTACGCATGGCCGATGGGTCTGTGGTTTTCGCTTTTCTTCATTGTCCCGATTGTGATAATCGTTGCCTACTCTTTTATGACGCGCGATGTCTATGGCGGTGTGCAGCCAAAGTTCACGCTGAAGGCATACGGGCAGATGTTCGATCCGGCCTATGGAAAAATATTTTTGAGGACGCTGTGGATTGCGGCACTTTCCAGCTTTATCTCGATTGTGGTCGCGCTTCCCTGTGGATACGCTATGGCAAGAAGCAGGCACCAGACTTTCTTTTTGATTCTGGTCGTGATTCCGTTTTTGACCAACAGCCTCATACGCATTTTTGCCTGGCAGACCATACTTGGGGACGCTGGACTTTTGAACGGCATACTCAAGTTTTTCTGGAACATAGGACACTCGCTCGGATGGACCAAGGCGGCGGAGTTTGTTCCGCACAAATTCATGTTCACCCAGGGCGCGATTGTCCTGGTCAGCATCTACATGTACCTGCCGTATGCGATTCTCCCGATTTTCACGTCGGTGGACAGGTTCGATTTCAGTCTTCTGGAGGCGGCACGCGATTTGGGCGCGACAAAGGCACAGTCCATGTTCAAGGTTCTGATTCCCGAAATCAAGAGCGGAATAATAAGCGCGCTGATTTTTACATTCATCCCGATTTTTGGCTCCTACACTGTTCCGCAGATGGTCGGTGGAAAAGACAGCTACATGCTTGGAAACATAATTGTTGACCAGGTGCAGAAGGTAAGAAACTGGCCGCTTGCATCAGCTTTCAGCCTTGTGATTACGCTGATTTCCATGGCCGCAATACTGTGGATGCTCATGGCGAACAAAAAGGAGGCGAACCTCAAAAAAGTTTCGACCAAGGAAGATGTCGCCGCAAACACGAACACACCGCTTCTTGCTGGCAGCGAGGCACTGGGAGGTGGAAAATGAGATTCAATCCGTTCAAACTTTTTTCCAGAAAACAGAAGCCGTCAGAACCCGCCCGGCATGCTAAGAGGGAATGGAAAAAGAAGCAGCATCCATGGTCGTTCTCAAAAACGGTCCTGTGGATTTGCCTCATGTTCCTGTTCATACCGCTTTTCGTGATTATCTTCTACTCATTCAACGAGTCCAAGGACACGACGTTCACAGGGTTTTCGTTCGTCTGGTACGAGAAGCTGATTTTCGAGAGCAAGGATTTGTGGACATCGCTCTGGAACAGTTTTGTGGTTGCAATCCTTTCGTCAATCACCGCGACCATTCTGGGGACCCTTGCCGCAATCGGTGTGACCTGGTACAAGTTTTTCGGGAAGGGCTACATACAGACAACAAGTTTCCTTCCGATGGTTCTGCCCGAGGTAATCATGGGAATCTCCCTTCTGATTTTTTTCAGCGGAATCAAGATGTCGCTTGGCCTTGTGACAATCTACATAGCGCACACGACTTTCTGTATGCCTTTTGTCTACATGATGGTCAGCGCGAGAATCGACGAGTTTGACTATTCGATAATAGAGGCGAGCCACGACCTTGGGGCAAACGAGGTCCAGACCCTCTTCCGTGTGACGCTGCCCGCAATCATGCCTGGAATCATCTCCGGGTTTATGATGAGCGTTACGATGTCCCTGGAGGATTATGTCATAACATTCCTTGTGAGCGGACCTGGAAGCACAACTCTGCCTCTCTATGTCTACTCGATGATTAGGTTTGGCGTGAGTCCTGTAATCAACGCGCTTTCGTTCGTGCTGATTCTGGCAATCTGTACGCTGACAATACTTTTGAGGAACGGACTTAAATCGTTCGCCTCATCCCGATAAATTTTTTGGAGATTTATTTTATGAAAAAGAATATTGCTGGATTTGCTTTTGCCGCGCTTGTTTTTGCTGGCGCCATGGGTCTTTCCTCCTGTGCATCGGATGACGGGAAGACGCTCTACCTTTACAACTGGACCTACTACACCCCGGACGAGGTTCTCCGTGATTTTGAGAAGGAGTTCGACTGCAAGGTGAAGGTTGACAGCTACGCCTCGAACGAGGAGATGTACGCCAAGCTCCGTGCCGGTGCCAAGGGATACGATATTGTTGTTCCGTCCCAGGACTATGTTTCAATCATGCTGAACCAGGGTATGCTCCATGAGATTGACCAGAGCAGGTTCACAAACCGTGGAAACATCAATCCGCTGGTGCTGGAGAAGGCGACCTACGACCCTGAAATGAAATACGCAGTGCCATACTATTTTGGAGCGGCAGGGATTTCTGTCAACAAGACCAAGGTTCCGGGTGGAAATTACGCAAGGGACTGGAGCATCTTCTCCGACCCACAGTTTGCGGGGCACGCCACAATGATGGACGACATGAGGGAAGTAATCGGGGATGCTCTTGCTCACAAGGGTTACGATGTGAACAGCCTGAACGATTCCGAGCTTGATGCCGCCACCGACATGATTGACAAAGAATGGAAGCCGAATCTTGTGAAATTCGATGCGGAAAGTTTTGGAAAGTCATTTGCCGCTGGAGATTTCTGGCTATGCCATGGATATGCCGAGGTAATCTACGGTGAGGTTCCTGAGGAAAAATGGGACGAGACAATCGACTTCTTCATTCCGAAAGAGGGAGGGGCGTCATACCTTGACAGCATGTGCATACTGAAGGATTCAAAACACGTGGAGCTTGCGACCGAGTTCATCAACTACATCCACCGCCCGGAAGTCTACGCAAAGTTTTTGGACACATTCAATTTCCCGTGCTTCGTGAATCCTGCCGCCGAAAAATACATGACAAAAAAGCCAATGTACGAGGCCAGCCAGATGAACAACTGCACCTTGAAAATCGATTTGGGCGACGGCCTTGACAAATACAACGAGCGTTGGCAGAGAATCAGGTTTACGGACTAAAAAACTTTTCAAAAAAGGACATCCCTAAAAATTAATAGGAACCGCTAATTGATGCTTCGTATATCAATCAACGGTTCCTAGGGATGACCACCAAAAGGCAGCTTCCCCTGTACTGAAAAAGTTTGGGGAAACTGTTTGACTCTTCGTGATTTTAGTACACCGCGTTGCGGCAGATTCGGAATCCGCGTTTGTTGGTCTTTTCATAGGCCGGACATGTTTGGTCTTCGCTTGATATGCAGCAGTGGGACTCACCCCTGTCACAGTGGCCTCCCATTGTAAGAATGTCTGCTCCAGATTTTCTTGAGAATGTTGAAGTCCCTTTTGACGTGGAGTAGCCGCAATACGGATCCTTGAACGTTCCCTCGTTGCTGCTACAGTCGTAGTTCCAGTCGGTAAGCATTTCCACTACATTTCCACTCATGTCGTAAAGTCCAAGGAGGTTGCTGTTCTTGGTTCCTACTTCATGTGTTTTACCGCCGCTGTTGCTTGTGTACCATCCGACATTGCCCATTCCACTTGCTCCTGCATATTTATAGCCCCAGTTGGTACTATTGTTCTCGTTTCCTCCTCGTGCGGCAAATTCCCACTGACATTCCGTTGGCAGGTGGTATCCGTTTGCGTTCTGGTTTAGGCTTGCGTTGTTCCAGTTTGCGTTGCTTGATGTCGGAATTGAAACGGAGGTCCAGTTGCTGACTCCTGCAACCGTATAGCATGGTTCCAGCCCCTGGAGTACGCTCAGCTTGTTGCAGAATGCGATTGCCTCGTACCATGAGACATCGGTAACAGGGAAGTTTGTCGAATTATAGTTCATGGTCGTTGGGTTGTATCCCATCACTGCCCTAAACAACTCCTGCGTCACCTCGTAAGTTCCCATTGAATACTTTGAAAGCGTAATGGTCCGCTTGCTTGTGAAACATCCGCTGGTTGTTTTTGAAACTGTGTGGTCGCTTGAAAGGACTGTCGTAAGTGAAGACTTTGCTATTCGGCTTCCGTTTACCATGATGTTTGTGTTGTTGGTCATCGATGATGTAAGGCTGAGAGTGGTCTCGGGACCTTCCATTTCGGAGCCATTCTTGGTATGGGAAGGTCTGAGCCTTACCGTGTAGGATTTTCCCCGGTAGAAGTTCGGAAGCTGGAACGACTTTGTGACATAAGTGCTCTTGGCCGTGGTTGTCAGATAACATGTGTAGGATGTTGAGGAATCAAGATAAATGTTCACATAGCTCAGGTCCGATGACGGGTTGTACCATCTTATAGTGACGGTTCCCATTGTGTCGTCGCAATAGAGGCTTGGGTATAAGACCGCCCCAGGCATTGTGTAGAATGATATGGAGGAGGAGTCGCTTGAATACAGTGCTTCTGAATTTACATACTTGTAGGCCTTTACCTTGAAATCAAATTCCGTACTGTTGAGCAGTAATGTGTTCGAGAATGTGTAATATGTGTCTGTGGTATAGCGTCTGTTTGTATCTGACCAGCTCGAGGCAGATTTGAGTTTCCAGTAGATATAGTAGCCCGTAGCTCCGTTGGTCGGGGCCGCCCAGCTTACTTTTACATCGCCATTGGTGGCCTGCGCGGAAAGGCTTGTCGGAGCCCCAGGATTTGTGGATGCCTTGAGAGGATACGAGGAGCCTGTTCCCGTTGCGGTTCCCGTTATCATGTAGGATTCGCTGTTGCTGTAGTAGTAGGATGCAATGTATATGTCGTAGCTGGTTCCCTGTGTAAGTCCGTTGATTGTATATGATGTACCCGTTGTGTAGGTTTTATATGTGAATGAGGAGTCGGAGGACTTCTTGTAATAGATTCTCGCTCCACTGTATCCACCGGAACTTGGCTTGCTCCACTGTACGGTAAGGCTGGTAGCTGTTCTGGATGAAATTGACACGTTGCTTACTGGATTACAGTTTGTGTATCCTGTGCAGGTCGGATAACTGTAGAAACTTGAATTTGTTACATACGAATAATATGTTTCCACTTTGAAGTTGTAGTAAAATCCTGCCGCGAGACCTGTTACCGTGCATCCTGTGTAGGTGGAGCCATAGGTGTTGAACAATGTCCAGGTGCTTTCTGAGTTTTTCTTGTAGTAGACCTTGAATCCAGTGTATGAGCCGGTCGGTTTGGTCCATGAGATTTTTGCGGATGTCTGTTTTACATCGGAGACCGCGGACGACCATGTGAGACCTGTTACCGGCATTGGCATTGTGTAGGAACTTGCTGATGGCGCGGAAATATTGTTCTCGGCATAATCATTGTTATCTGTTTTCAGGTAGAACGTGGAGTAGGAGCCTCCGGTCAAATTCTCTACGGTGTATGATGTTGTTGACTTGTTTGTGATTGATGTGACAAGGGAGCTGCCGTTGTATATTTTGATGCGGTAGTATTCTCCGCTTGTTGGATTTGTCCAGGACAGCGTAACCTTTCCCGGCTCATTTGTAGTTGCGGTAAGATTTTTCACCTGGGCTGAATATGTCCTGCATGTTCTGGATGCGGCGGCTGTCAGCGTCTCACCGTTTTCCGTTTTATATGTTTCGACAGCGTAGGTGTAGGATGTGTTTGTAGCAAGACTTGAGTCCTCCCAGCTTGTTGTTCCTTTTGTCAGTGTCGTGACAAGTGTGGAGTTTCGGTAAATCCTTATTCCATCGTAGCGGTCCGAATCAGGGCAGGTCCATGTGAGTTTGATTTTGGATGTCGCCGTTGGACTTGCGGAAATGTTTTTAACTCCGTCAAGTTTTAGTGAGCATACTGTTGTCTCGTCAGTTTTGAGACGGCTTGCGCTTGTTGCCGTTCCTATGTAGCTCTCCATCTTGATGTAATACAATCCCTTTGCGCTAAGTCCTGTTATGGTTTTTTCCGTTGTGCCCTTTGTGATTTGAATTTGGCTTGCGTCAGAGAAATCATCCTTCTTTCCGTAGTAGAGATTGTAGCCATCATAGTTTCCAGCCGGGGCAGTCCATGTAAGTTTGAAGCTTGTGTCGCTCTGTTTTTCCGCGCACAGATTGCTGACCGCTTTTGGACATAGCTGCCATCCAGCGCTTGGATTGTTTGTCCGCTCGCTGTAATTGTAGCTGAATACCAACACACTAATATTGTAGAACTCTCCACCCTCAAGGCCTTCTATTGTGTAGCTTGTTGCGGAGGGGTTTTGTTCGTAGCACCGGCTGTATGTGCTTTCTGATGTTTTTTTGTAGTCTATGGCATACATTGATATGAATCCATTGCTTGGCTTCGTCCATTTTACCGTGAGGCTGTCCTTTGTTGACGAACCGAGTTCAAGATTTGTGACCGGAATCGCCTTTGTGAATGTGTAGCCCGACAGTTCTTTGTAAGACAGGTTGGTCTGGGTCTTGTGGTATGCGGCGACTCTGACATAGTATTTTGTGCCGGGTTCGAGATCCGAGAACGTGTGGCTGGTCTTTGTTTTTGCCAGAGCCGGGCTTGTGATTGCGTTGGAGAAGTCCGAATTTTTCGAGCAGTAGACTATGAATCCATCGTAGCCTCCGATTGAAGGTGCGGTCCAGTTCACTGTGATGCTGCCGGTGCTGCTTCCCTCGTTCGTAATTCCCACGCTTGTCGGCACGTTCGGTACTGTCGCGAAGCTTGGATAGCTTGTTCCGCTCATGTATGACGGGCTGTATTGGCCGCTTATGGAGTCGTAGGAGCATACTTCAAACTCATACACAAATCCCTTTTCAAGATTTGAGACGGTCTTTGTTCCGCTTCCGTTTGAATCCACTGTGAATGTTTCCCTTGTGGACCATGTTTCTTCACCCGACTTTCTGTATCTAAGAGTCATGTTCGTAAAGTTTCCGCTGTCAGGCTTTTTGGCGGTGATACTTGCGCTTGTTCCATGCCCGGTGGATACTGTGACGGATTTTGGTGCGGCGGGTCTTGTGTATGGATAGACGTAGACATGATTTACATTTCCCGCAATGTCCAGATAGTTTGCGCGTATTGTGTAACGTGTTCCAGCTTCAAGTCCGCTTATTGTTGCTGTGTCCGTGCCTTTCAGAATTCTTTCCGTCGTGCCATCAAAATTTGATGTTCCGTATTTTCTGTACTCAAAGAATGCGCTGCTGTAGTCCTTTGCGGATGACGGTTTCCAGCTGAGGTCCAGACTAGTTGAGCTGTTTTCTGGTGCGCTGACTGATGGGGCCGCAATGCTTGGTGCGGTTCCGTCCAGCGAGAAGTAATAAAGCTTGTTGTTCTCCGGCCAGGTTTTGGAGTTTCCGCTTCCGTCCTTGAACTCAAAGGACATACTGTAAACACCGTCAGGAATGTCCGTCAGTGTGCAGGGGAGTGAAGTTGTCGCGCTCTCCGATTCTTCTCCATATATAGCGTTTTCTCCGTAACATGTGGAGTATGGAATGTTTCTTGTATATTTTTTTTCTGTTGTCGTCAGATTGTATGATGCATCGTAAATTTGCTTCAGCACAACGTTGAAGGTCGAGTCGGGGGCAGTGTTGTCATGTATTTTTGCGAAAAGATTGAATTCGCCCGCCTTGAAGAAGTTGAGGGCTGATATGTTTGTAACGCTGGGGGCGGATGTTGATGGCGTAAGAGAGTTTCCAAGCGAATCCTTTATCTCAATGTCGGTTACTGACGGGGCCGTTGTGTCCGTGTCGCCGTTCACAAGGTAGACCCATTTTTTTGCCTGGCTCATTGAGACAGATTTTTCTTCGCTGGTCTTGTAGAAAAAATCCTTGTTGAGTGTCACCATGACGTTTGTTCCAGGTGCGAGCTGATTCGCTCTGTCCACCGGAATTGAAAGAGTCTTGCGGTTTTCAAAAACTGGACCCATAAATCGGTTGTTCAGGTTTGCACCGTTTCGGCTGTTCGTGATTGATATGTTCTTAAAATAAACCGTTCCGTCATCTTTTTTGTAGCCGTAATATTTTTCGCTTCCATCTGACTGAATGACTGGAGGCAAAAGCTCCTCCGTGATATTCTGGATTTCATTGTCCGTAAAATAGATGGAGTCATCGGACATGTCATAATCGAACATAACCTGGATTGTTGTGTCCTTGTACACTCCTGACGAGTTCCTTTGTGGCGAAACGGAGATTGTCTGGGGACGCTCAACAACAACGGGCCTTATAGTCAACCTGATGCCCGGCTCCTCCTGGGAATCTTCTGGTTCAGATGCGGAATCCTGAGTTTCTCCCTGGGAATCCTGCGTTCCTTCTTCCGGCTCCGGGAGTTCCTCCACAGGTTCTTCTTCGTTTACTCCTTCTTCAATTTCCGAATCACCCTCAGTTTCCTGTGGAGCTTCGCTTGTGCGCGGGACATTGACGATTTCAACATCGGTCTTTTCGCTTCCGGCATCCCTGATTCTAATGCACGAATTGTTTCTGAAATCATCAAACGTGTCGGCATCGATAACTTCGCCGCTTGCCTCATCAACCACTTCCCACCGTAAAAACGCAAAGTCGGAATCAGCCTCGAATTCAATATGGTAAACCTCGCCCTCGATAAAAGAGTATGTCTCCTTTGCCGGATAGAATTTTCCGTGGCTTCCGTCGATTTTTACCGGAAGTCTGTATTTGCTTGGACAGACCGGACGGA
>DGGQ01000207.1 GCA_002392275.1 Treponema sp. UBA3870 | reverse complement strand
AAACTGTTTATGAAAAAATCTATCGGACTGAAAAGAGTTTAGATTGGAAAAGAAGTTCGATTGAATATCTGTCGAATTTTCCGAAAGAAAGCCATAAAAAGATATTCCAGGAAATTTTAGAAAATAGTAAATCAGACTTTTCATTATTGAGAAATGCTGCCATGGGTCTGGCAAATTTAAAAGATGAAACTTCAGTAGATTTAATAATTCAAGTTTGCGAAAACGAACGGGCAGGCAGTGATTATAACGCTAGACTTTATTTACTTGCCCTATCAAAAATAAAAGGTGAAAAGGCAAGAAAATATATTGAAACATATAAAAATAGTAAAGAATCCATGGTTCGAGATTTCGCGAATGAATTACTTGAAAACTGGGATAACTAATATATTATGTTCGTATTTTTGATGACAAATCTTTTTTCTTTGGCTTGCAATCAATTGATGAATCATACCAAAAGATGGTAGAATAATTGCAAGAGGAGCTTGATTATGAAAAAAACTTTTGTGGCAATGACAGCTGTGTTTTTTATGGTGCTGCCGTTTGTTTCATGCAATAAGCAGAATATAAAAACCAATGATGCCGGCACGGAAAAAAATCAAGAGGAAACTCAACTGCTTGCAGAAATTCAAGAGCCTGAACCAGAGGAGCGAAAAACCTTTTTTGTAAGTGAGTCGCTCAGGTTGCGCAAAAGTGAATCGACCGACAGCGAAATCATTGCGACCATGATAATCGGAACGGAAGTTGAAATTTTGGAGACCGGCAAAGCTGAGACTATCGGTGGTGTCAGCGGAAACTGGGTTAAAATCCAGGTTGTAAATGACGTTACGGATTTGAAGGGAAATGCCATGCAGGGAACGGTCGGCTGGTGTTTCAGCGGATATTTGATTGAAGATGCGACCCGCTTCGGACTTATCGGTAATTGGGAAAACGAAAGAAATATTTTGAATTTTAAGTCCGACGGTGAGTTTAGTTTTGGCTGGAAAGAAAGTGAAGGCATAGGCGGAAAATGGAATCTTGATGGACAAACGATTCTGTTGTCAGTTCTTGACAATCCTGATAACGAGCCGTACAGTGAAGAATGGAAACTTGTAAATCTTGATGC
Source organism: Treponema sp. UBA3870 (assembly GCA_002392275.1). Taxonomy (GTDB): domain Bacteria; phylum Spirochaetota; class Spirochaetia; order Treponematales; family Treponemataceae; genus Treponema_D. The sequence goes on along the minus strand of DGGQ01000207.1, from coordinate 48,675 downwards.
CCAGAATCTCCAGTTTGTTCGGAACGGTGAGACTTTCGTTCTCACGAGGGTGCGATGAAAAAACAGATTTTATTTTTGGCATGTATTTTATCTTGCGCCGGTTTTGCTTTTTCTCAGGAAAAAAATCTCAGGGAATCATTTGTTCTGAATCTTGCGGTGAATGAAGAGCAATATTATGCAGCTGAAATAAATGAGTCTCCTTATGTGCTTCCCGAAAATACAGTGCAGGTTTATCCTGACGAGGAGCTTTATATAGAAGCTGATGTCGAGGACAATGTTCTGGTCAATCTGAAAAATGTCGAAAAAATCGAAAACCCGGAAAAAACTTTAATCATTAAATTCTCGCAGATTTGTGACGGAAAAAAACATCAGGCGATGATGCTGTCGGTGTTCAATCCGTTTGAGCAGGATTTGGGTTACTCCGCGATAATTTATCTTTTGATGTACGGAAGATGGGTTGAGAGTGAGGTTATTGATATAAAACCCGAATCAACAGGCTACGAAACTTGGCGCGACATAATCTGCACGATTGCACTGACCGACTGGAAATTAAAATGACGCGGATTCTTTTTATCTGCCACGGAAATATCTGCCGCTCACCGATGGCCCAGTGCATTATGCAGCAGCTTGTTGATGAAGCAGGAGCCGCAGAACGATTTTTTATTGATTCAAAAGCGACCAGCACCGAGGAAATTGGAAACGGAATCTATCCACCGGCGAAAAGAAAATTGAACGAAATGAAAGTTCCGCTTGTTCCGCACCATGCAAGCCAAATCAAAAAATCTGATTACGAAAATTTCGACCTTTTGATTGGAATGGACGAGGAAAACATCCGCAACATGAAAAGAATATTCGGTGGTGACACTGAAAACAAAATCCACAAAATCAGAGAATTTTCTGGAAGCAATGGTGATGTCGCCGACCCTTGGTACACAGGGAACTTTGACATCACATACGAGCAGATTTATCAGGGCTGCCGGGATTTGTTTGAATATATAGAAGAAAGGTAAAAAAATTTGCCAAAAATCAAAAGTGATGGTAAAATCATACTATTCGGGGCTTGTAAAATCTTTAGGGTTTTAAAGCATCTGCATTCATAAAGTCGGGGATTTGTTTTTTCAGCTTACAGAAATTTTTACACCTTGGAGGTCTTTCATGAAAAAAATTCTTACGGCAATCACAATGGCAACTGCGCTCCTGTTGTTGGGAATGGGATGCCAGCAGAATGTCAGTCCAAGTTCGGAACCGTCCAGCGGCAATTCTGATGTAAGCAACAACCTTAGTTCATCCAATGGCAACGATGAAGTTCAGGGAACCTACACGGGAGGAAGTGCCAAAGTCGAATTCAAGGACGGAACCGCCACAATCTACACAACCGGTGAGGCTGCAAGTGCCAACATTTTTGCAAGGACCGCAAATCCTAATACTCCGAAGCTTAAGTACAACTACTCTTACAACAGCGAAACCAAAACACTGGAGCTACAACTTTCGGGCATCTGGGACAAAAATGCGGCGGCAATCGACTACAATGCGCAGGTTCAGGCGGCTGAACAAAAATGTACGGAAATCTGCTCAAAAATAAAGCAGGGTATCGATGAAAATGCAGAATTTTCGGCCTTGTGCACTTCACTGAATGCAATTAAATCTGGTTACGGCAACACGGTTAAGAATCTTGTCAAGTCAAAGGTGGACAAGTACATTGAAAATCAGAAGAATCTTCTGAAATCCTATCTCAAAAGCAAGTACAATTCCGTCATAAAAATGTCATACAACATAAATGCAGGAACCCTTAGGCTTTCGCAGATATTCCAGAACAACCTGAGCGATGCTTCTTCTGAGTTCAAGACTTCGGACGGAAGCATTCTTTTGAATGGATATGCTGATTTGAAACCGTTCTCAGTTACGCTTGGCACTGACGAGTTTGTTGGAATCCCTGTTTTTGATAACAACGCCCATACCGTAAGTGTTGACCTCTATCAGTATCTGGGCAACGTGCTTTCTGATGATGCCAACATTACAACCATAGCAAATGCGAAAGTTACCCAATGGATGGGATACATCAAGGGCAAATTTGATGCCCTAAGTTCATCCGAGCGGGAAAGTCTTGCAGCTGAGGCCATGACAGGAAAAACCGACACGATTGCCACATGGATTGACGACGAGCTTGCTTCGCTGAATATAACTGCATCCTATAGTATTACCACAGGAGAAAATCCAACGCTAAGCATCACCACAACCAAGGCGTTCACTCCTCGCACAGGAACCACAACAGTTCCATCGGGAACAAAATACAACCTTAATTACGTGCAGGTGCTCAGCCACAGCATTGCCGGAGTAGCTCTCACAAAAAACAACTAAAACCACAACGGCAGACTCCATCCAAAACATACTCTACAATTTTGGCAAAATGTGTTATAATAAAACCATCGAATATCTTGTTGGAGGATTTCATGTTTTGCACAAATTGTGGCGAAAAGCTTTTGGATGGTGCAACTTTCTGCACAAACTGCGGTGAAAAAATTATCTACAATGAAACAAGCCGGTCTGTCCCTGTTACACCAGTGCAAGGGGTTGACAACATTGACACAAGAGCCACTGTGCAAGAAAAAACACAGGCCGAATCAGCCCCAGCAATAGTATCAGAGCCTTACAACACCTATTCATCACCCGCTCCAAATACACAGAATCCACCGCGCACAAACGGACTTTCAATTGCTTCAATGGTTCTTGGAATAGTGAGCGTTTGTCTTGCGGCGGCGCAGCTTATCTCGTTACCATCAGGCATACTGGCCATCATTTTTTCCGCACAAACACAAAAATCTGGAAACAAAAATGGAATGGCAAAAGCGGGAATGATTACGGGAATTATTGGACTGGTTTTAGCAGTTCTGTGGCTTGTATTTTGTATCGCTTGTGGACATGACATCCAAACAAGTGGTCCTGCCGCGTGGGAATAAGGTATAGGCAATCTCTGAAAGCAGATGTTTTTAAAAGTCCGCTATAAATTTTTGGGAGGAACTTGAATTTATGTTCTGTATACATTGTGGTGAAAAAATTTTAGATGGAGCGTCGTTCTGTACAAAATGTGGAGCAAAAGTTGTTTTCACTGAAACATTCGGTCAGACGAAACAGCAAGAGTCCCAGCAATCAAAGGCAACCGGTTTTGCAGTAGCTTCAATGATTTTGGGAATCATCAGCATTTTAATCTGCGCGGTGATGTTTTTCTCATTGCCATCGGGAATACTTGGAATTGTCTTTTCCTCAAAATGCAAAAAAGCAGGAAACAATTCCGGCATGGCAAAAGCTGGAATGATTACAGGAACCGTCGGATTGTGTCTGACAGTATTAAATCTAATGTTATGCACATTCAGGCGGATGACATGCTGGTGGTAACAAAAAAGAAAAGAGTTTTCGCACTCGTATTGATTTTCGCACTTGTTTTTGCGGGATGTAAAAATCCAGCGGGAGGCGGCAATGTTGATAACTCCAATGTCGTTCCAAACATTGATTCTGAAGTCCGCGCCTGTTTTAATCTTGTGAATCAGTTCAGGACAGGAAACGAAGCCTGGTATTGGAACCAAGACAACGCGACCAAAACAAATCTTGTCGGAAAACTCGGTAGGCTTACTCTTGATGAAGATTTGTGCAGGGCAGCCCAGATCCGCGCAAATGAGATTGTCACAAAGTTTTCACATACACGCCCAGACGGCACAAGCTGCAAAACAGTTTTGACAGAACTTTCAATTCCTTGGAATAACAGAGGTGAAAACATTGCAGCCGGATACAGCTCCGGTTCACAGACTTTTAACCAATGGAAAGAAGATAGTGAAAATCACGACGGCCAGGGCCACAGACGAAACATGCTCGGTGATTTCACCAAAATCGGAATCGCATACACATACAATGCAAACAGCCAATACAGATATTACTGGGCAATGATTTTGACAAAATAAGTGGCTGATTAATGCAGATTTTTCCGTGTTGGAATTAGTCTGCATTAAGTCATGCGCTTTCACGTGCCATTTCCCAAATTAAAAAAGCATTGTTTCTGATGTAGTTTTCCAAATCCAAAAGCTCATCCTCGGAAAAGCCATAAGTTTTGTAAAACATATTGTTCGGCAATTTACCCTCGGCGAAATCAAAACCACCTTTATCATTTGGACGCTCAAATCTAAAATCAATTTCGTCAAACACACCGATTTTATGAATCTTAGAAAAAGTGAGAACTATATTGTCAACAGTACTGTAATAAATCTCCATAATGCCCTCCTAAATTCCAAAGTATTGCACCCATCGAGCTATAATTGTATCACGATTTGCCCAAATATATTTTTGGATTTTGTTCAAATCCCCAGCCGAAATGGTTTCATCGTTATAAGCCATCTCAACTCCATCGCGCGTAACCCAAAATTTCGTAGCGTTCTGTCTTGGATTTCCCTTACAAACATGAACATGGATACGTTTCTCTTCATTTGACCAAAAGAAAAATCTGTACCCCATAAAATCTAGCAAAGCTTTTGGCATTTATCACCACCTCTTAAAAAAAGTGTAGCGCAAATTATTTTTTTTTTCTACGTTCCAATCAAAAAAATCCCCTCCACCGAATTGATGAAGGGGATTGTGTTTTTAAAGCCGAAATTACTTTCCTTTTTTGAACACCGGGATGTAATCAATAGGGGCATCGACATCTACTGTTTTTCCGCCGTCAAAACTTTTATTCGAGTTGATTTCAACCCAGTTTCCGGCAGGAAGATAGACTTTCCTTGATTTGGCTCCAGCTTCCAAAACAGGGGCAACAAGGTATTCGCTTCCGAACATGTATTGATCGCGGATGTCCCAGCATTTTTCATCATCCGGGAATTCGTAGAACATGGCGCGCATCAAGGGGCTTCCTTTTTCGTGCGCCTCTGACATCAGCTTGGAGATGTACGGCTTAAGACTTTCGCGCAGCTTAATCTGTTTTTCCATAATCTTTTGTGCTTCTTCACCGTAGCTCCAGATTTCGTTCGGCTGACCTGTGTACAGATATCCACCGCCCCAGTCCTTTACTTTTTCAAGCGGCTCAATGTCGTGCGGGTCGCGGTCTCCATGCAGGCGCAAAATCGGAGTGAACACGGCAAACTCAAACCAGCGTTCCAGAAGCTCCACAAATTTTTTGTCCTTTGGATTTCCGTACATGAATCCACCGATGTCCGTCGTCCACCAAGGGATTCCCGAAAGTCCCATGTTCACGCCCTCAACAACAGAGTCGCGCAGACACTCAAACGTGCTCTGGACATCTCCGTTCCACAAGACGGTTCCATATTTCTGGCTTCCGACCCAAGCGCAGCGCTCCAGATTCACAATCTCCTTCACGCCGCTTTTTTTCATTCCGTCGTAGAAAGCCTGGGCATAGAACTTCGGATAGATATTGCTGACTGCAACTGCCGGTCCCAGCTGGTAGCGGTAGTTTTCATAATCATAGACATCGTAATCAGGTTCCGCATTGTCCAGCCAGAACATGTCGATTCCATAGTCCATGTAATTTTTTTTGCAGATGTTCCACAGATACTCGCGCGCCTTTGGATTTGTTGCGTCAAAAGTAATGCAGTCGCCGTTGAAAGCATAAGTCTGCGCCGTTCCATGTTCGGTTCTTACCAGATAACCATTTTCCGCCATCTCGTAATAGTGCGAACACTTTCTATCCACGGACGGCCAAACTGAAACCATGACCTTTGTTCCCATCGCGTGAAGCTCATCGCACATCGCCTTTGGATCCGGCCAATATTCGGGGTCAAATCCCCAGTCGCCCTGACGAATCCAGTGGAAGAAATCAATTACAATCACATCAAGGTGGATTCCAAGCTCCTTGTATTTTCGGGCAACAGTCAAAACCTCTTCCTGAGTCCTGTAACGAAGCTTGCACTGCCAGAATCCCAAGAGATTGTCCGGCATCTGTGGTGCGCGACCAACAACCGATGTATAATTTTCAACAATCTTTGCCGGAGTGTCCCCTGCTGTAATCCAATAGTCCATTTCTTTTGTGCTTTGTGCTGTCCACTCGGTCAGATTTTTTCCAAACGCAACAGTCCCAACCGCTGGAGAATTCCACAAAAATCCATATCCAAGATTTGACACCGCAAACGGAATTGAAATTTGCGAATTGCGCTGTGCAAGTTCAAGGAAACATCCCTTCATATCAAGATACGGAGTCTGATACTGACCCATTCCAAAAATCTTTTCGTCGTCGTTCGCATCAAAACGCACGGTCAGCTTGTAGTCACCGCCGATTATTCCCCTGTACTGCCTGTTGATAACTTTTGTGCAGCAACTTTCCTTTGTAGAATCAGGGTCGTAGCTTCGGAAATATTCGTGAAGAACAACCTTGTTGTCCTTGATAAAAGAAAGCACACCGTTGTGATTTACGGATGCCGTAATTTTTCCGTTGGTGATTGTTGCGGATTTTTTTTCATCGTCAATAGTGATTACCGCATTTCCTTTTGATTCCAGCGGCTCCGTCAGTGCCCAGTCATTTTTTGTAAAATCGGTCTCCAGTGTCGAGCGCACACGAAGAGAATCTTTTCCCCAGACTTCAATTTTCAAAGTCTCGTTGCCTTTTGTAAAAATCAAGGCATCGGCAGTTTTGGTAAAGGCCATCCGTTCCTCCTGAATATTTCTCTGCCTATTCTACCACCAAGCCCAAATGATTTTCCATGTAATTATTTTTTAAAAAGAGTTTGTTTTTTTAAGAATGTGGGCGGTCCCCTCACTACATTCGGGTCGGGCTATCCGCACTTCGCCGTCTTGCGCGGCTCATTCCTACGGAACTGCCTTTCGGCAGGTGCTACTATCCCTACCGCGAGTCGCAAGCAGAGCTTGCTCGATTTTTCTTCATTTCAATTCAGATTCAATTGTCTCAACTGATAGACCGGTATATTTTGCAACAAGATTCACATCCATCCCATCCGCGAGCATCGCTTTTGCGTTTTCAATTCTTGCTTCGTACTGACCTCGCTCCAATCCCTGACGGACACCTTCCTCAAATGCGATGTCTTTTTCTTCATCTATAGTCTGCTGCCAGTCGCAAGCGGAGCTTGCTCTTCAAGTTTTTACTTGGTCGCACGGCTCCCATTTTCCATTTCATGGAAAACCGCAAAAACTTGCAACTGGAGTCTCAACCAGTCCGTCGCAAGCGGAGCTTGCTCTTCAAGTTTTTACTTGGCCGCACGGCTCCCATTTTCCATTTCATGGAAAACCGCAAAAACTTGCAACTGGAGTCTCAACCATTCTGTCGCAAGCAGGGCTTGCTCTTTTTTTTCAGTTCAATTCCGATTCGATGGTCTCAATAGGAAGCCCGGTATATTTTGCGACAAGATTTGGCTCCATCCCGTCCGCGAGCATCGCTTTTGCGTTTTCAATTCTCGCTTCGTACAGACCGCGTTCCATACCCTGACGGACACCTTCCTCAAATGCGATGTCTTTTTCTTCATCTATAGTCTGCTGCCATGTCATATATAGTTTTTTCCACTCCATGTTTTTTCTGGCGATGATAACTTTTTCTTCGATGGACTTGGTGAGGGCGTTTTCGGCCTTGTGTCCAGCAAGGAATTTGAAAAAGTTTTTCTCCTCATCGTTTTCCATTTTAGCATACTCGGACGCATTGAAAAAGACTTTGTACGTGCCGTCGTTCAGTTTTATTTTGTTGTCGGTTCGGCAGATGTTTTCAAAAAAGTATACCGGGAGATTTTCACTAAATGGATCGGACAGGCAAAGGAAAATCACGTAGGTGTCCTTCAACTGGCTGTACTTTTCACCATGCGAAAGGTTGTCCAAGTCTATTACGCTCTGATAATAACGAGACCTCTTCGGAAGATTTTTTTGGCTTGTTGTCTGCACCTCGATGTCAAAAACCCTCTTGTCATCTTTTGTGTAGATATCAAAGCGCACACCCTTTGAGCCGACCGTTTCCTGCATCGCCCACTCGGATTTTGGTGGCGAAAGTTTTTCAATTTTGATGTGAAGGAGTATTTCCAGAAGCCGGCGGCAGATTTAGGAAACCGCTGTTTCCTTAAGGATTTTCCTCCATGATTTTGCAGAAAAGAAAGTTGTTTGCAAACGTGAGCTCCTCCCACGCGGGATACTTTTTGATTCCAGGCATCTGTTTTACTCCTCATATTATAGTATGCCGTGGAAATCAGGATTGTAAAAAAATTTGAATATTTTTTTGAAAATTTTTTGTTTTTCTTTAATGGCAGAACGCCATGTTGTATGGAGATTTTTTGTTGTGAAGGTTTTTAGGCTCAGTTTCAAGATTAAAAGATAAAAAGGGGTGAACAAGCGGATTTGTGCTTCGGCTACGCTCAGCAACCAAATCGGTCATTGAACTGTAAAGCGTGTCAGTCATTAAGCGAAGCGATGCACTGAGCTTGTCGAAGTGTCGAAACAACCAAAAATTCGATCACAGCAATATTGAGAAACCAAAGATTTGGGCATTGTTTTTTGGGAAATCTTTTGTTCTTCTTTAGTGGCATACCGCCATGTTGTTCGGCGCATTTATCCTTTTTTGCTTCGCTTTTTTTTGTGATTCATGCGCTCCACCAGCGGCCGCTTGCTGTTCTTGCAAATTGGATATTTCTGGCTTTCGCAAGTCCTTTGTGATTCATGCACACAGGGCGCCCCCGATTGCCGAGTTGCAAGAGATTGCGAAGCAAAGAATGTCCAGTGTGCAGAGCAAAATGGCGATATGCCATTGCCGAGTCACAACAGTTCGCGAAGCGAGTAATGTCCAATGCGCAGACCAAAATGCTGTTCCGCCCCTGCCGAGTAACAACAGTTCGCAAGAGCAACAACATCCAATGCGCAGAGTAGAATGGCGATATGCCCCCCGCCGGGCAACAAGAGCCGCGAAGCAAACAACATCCAATGCGCAAACCAAAATGGCGATACGCCCCTGCCGAGTAACAACAGTTCGCAAGAGCAACAACATCCAATGCGCAGAGTAGAATGGCGATATGCCCCCGCCGAACAACAAAAGACCGCAAAGCAAACAACATCCAATGCGCAGACCAAAATGGCGTTCCGCCACTGCCGAGTAACAACAGTTCGCGAAGCGAGTAATGTCCAATGCGCAGACCAAAATGGCGTTCCGCCCCAACCGAGTAACAATAGATTACAAACCAAAATGCTGTTCCGCCCCACCCGAACAACAAGAGATTTCATACCAAAACCTGCCGTTTTTCCTTTGAACTTTTTTCTAAAATCGCGTATATTATATATGTAGAGATAGACAACAATGGAGGAAAAATAATGAAGAAGAAGATTTTTCTGGCAATATTTCTAATAGTTTCAATGGCAGTCCCTGCTTTTTCATTTTACTGGAAAAATTATGACTACCACAACGAAGAAGATTTGAAAAAATTCGAAGATTTGATCACAAAAGAATTCTATCTTATTAGAGACGAAATTTTCGCACCAAAATACCCAGAGATTAAGGATGTTGAAATTGCTTGGGATTATAGTGAAGAAGATTGGGAAAATAAAAAAAATGATTATAATGCATTTTATAGTGGTCGAAAAGTTAGAATAAATCCTTATAAAACAGAATGGACAACTTTTGATACTGAACTTGAACTTATTGTGATAATTCATGAACTTTCTCACGCAGTCAAGCACGTTGTTCTTGATAAAAATGGAGGTGGAGGTCACGATAAAGACTTTGTTGAAATATTCTACAAAATGGCAGACGAATATTTAATTAGAGTTTTTGATGGAACACTAGAATCCTATATGTTCAATAATTTTGATAAATATCCTAATACTGAAGAAATTATTGAATTTATTTCTAGAGAAGTTGAAATTGATTCTGAAATGGAAAAGAAAAACCTGACAATAGCAAAACTTAAAAAGAAATTGGGACTTAAGATTCTTCGGTAGTAACAAATAAATAAAAAAATCATGGGGGCAATTTGCCCCCATTTTTTTATATTCAATAATCTTAAGGTTTTATATCACCATCAGAGCAATCTGTTTTTCCAGATTGGAAGAAATTACAAGTGCCATTACATATTTGACAACCAACACATTCTTGGCATTGTTCACAACCTTGGCATGAATCACATTTTTGACAACTTACGCATTGGTTACAACCATCACAAATATCTTGACATTTGTCATCACAAGAATTACAACCGTTACATCCAGAATTACACTTATCATTACAAGCAGTACAACTTTGACAAGTTCCTTCACAAGTCTGACAAATGCCATTACAACTGTCGTAACAACCTGTACAGGAGTAACAACCATTACAACTGTTACAACCACCAGCACAATAATTACAGCAATTTTCACTCGCAGGTTTTTCACTATTTCCACAGAGGTTACTATTATAATTAAAATCACTTTGACAATGGTCATTACAACAACTTATTTTAGTACCATCACCAAAACTACTAACACATATGTCGCATCCTTGACACTTATCATTACAACGAGTACAATCCTGACACTTATCATTACATGAAACGCATGTCTGACAAGTGTAACATGCTCCAGTACATTTATTACAAGTTTGACAAGAACTAACGCATGTCATACAACCTACACAACCTTGACAAGCATTACATCCCTGACAGTCATCACAAGCAGAAAAACATGACTGACAATCTGTACAGTGGTTACATGACTGACAAATTCCATTTTCATCAACTTGTTTTCCAACTGTAGTTTTTTCACCTAGTACATTTCCAAACTGATCGAAAAATGTTCTGTTTCCATTTTTGTCTACACCTATTAAAGTACCGTCTGGTAGTCGCGTAATTATCATATCAAGTTCTGGATCATACACAGTAAGAGGATCTTCACTAATCACAGGAACATCTCTACCATTGATGTTAACAGAATGGTTACCCGCCTCATCTAATGTATGCTTAAGTCCAAATTCATCAGTATGAGAAAATCTCTTCGGATTTGTATAAGGTTCCTCTCTTTCGTACCTGATTCCATTTACTATATAGGCATTGACTGTTTGTTCTACATTATTACCATTAATCTCAAGTGTAGTCTCAACTGTAAGTCCATTTCCATGGTCCCAATATGCTTTGTTGCCTTCAACTTTAACATTAGCAGGTTTTCTAGGTTCAGGACTATCACCACCAATAGTAGCACCTAAAACTTCAATACTACCATCTTCATTTACACGAAGAGCAGCGGCAATAGAAGGAGAAGGTTTAGTGTTAACAGCACTTATTATTTTACTTAAATCTGTTTCGTCAAAATCAACATAAGCATACTCAATTGTGCCATCAGGTCTCGTAAACTGAGTTGGAAATGTATAACCACCACCAGGTTTATTTTGTGCGATATTACCACTGTGCCAAGTATTAACATCATTAGTAGTAACCTCTGGTGGAGTCCAAATCTTATCATTATTTGCGTTACAATTTGAATCACATCCATAGCACTTATCTTGACAGAATTGACAATGGTCTTGACATGAATCACATTCACCAGTTTGGCATCCATCCTGACAACTTTGACAGTGACTTAGACAAACATCTTTACAATGACTTTGATTTGAACGACAACCATCATCACTTTGACAATCCTGACAATGACTCTGACAAGAACCACAATTATTATTCTGACAGTGACTTTGACAATAATCTTGACAACCACTATTACAACTGTAGCATGATTTATTACAATTTGTACATTCGAATTTCCAATACCCTATGTCAAATCTAGGATGTAGTTCTCTTATTTCAATTGAAGCGTCGCTAAATGTAGATTGACAAGTATTACAATCTTGACAAGTGTTACAATCCTGACAGTCGTTACAATGGTCATTACATTCCTGACAGAAATTACAACTGAAACAAGGTCTGTCACATTCCTGACAAGTCTGGCACTGGTCATTACAAGAATAGCACGGTTGATTGCACGCAAAACAAATCTCGTTACATGAATTACAACTGAAACAACTGCTGTTGCATCCGAAACATTCAGAATCGCAAGTCAAGCAACTTGTATCATATTGAACTATACAGTATGTCTTAAACTTGATAGGTTCTTGGACATTATTATAACCTTGAAGTTTGATATTTGCTTTTTTCTCATCTGGACCAAATGGAAGATATATAATTGAAGGAATTGTAAGACTTATGTCTTTAGGATTGCTTTCTAATACCACTTTATTTTTTACATCGCTACTAAGTTCTGAATATTCTTTAAAATATGTAAGTTGAGTATTATCAGTTATATCATAAGATTTTCCACCTATTAAAGCATAAAAACGTTTATTAGGATAAAATTCTACAGTTATTTTTGCAGTTCTACCATTATGACCATTTAAATAATTAGACGCTTCACCACCATTGTCAGGAGCAAGTACAACACCACCTGGTCCATCATAAAGACCAGAATCTATACATTCATACCCTTCAGGAGGTTGAGGTTTAGTCCATGTATGATTTGCGTCTGCGCCTGAAACAGGTGAGCAAGAACTTTTTTGTGCTTTAAAAGTTGTAGTACTTTTACCAACAGTATCTGCTAAAAATATATGACCGTCTCGTAATATAATTTCAGGATCATTTGGTCTATCAACTTTATAAAAAAGTCCCAATGCCGCAAAATCGTCCGTCTCCTTCATATTATAGATTTTCATATCTTCTTTACCACCTGGAAGAATCGTTAGATCTTCAACTGTGACACAATGGACTTATGAAAAATCGGGGAGTGGCAGAACACCATTTTATTCGGAACTTTTGCTTTTCGCTCATGGCATATCGCCATGTTATTCGGCACATTTGTTTTATTTTGCTTCGCGGACTTTTGTTTTCTGAGCAGGGCAGAACACCATGTTGTTCGGCAAACTTATTTTGCTTATCTTGCAGACTTTTGTTTTTCGTTTATGGCATACCGCCACGCCATTCGGCACATTTATTTTTTTTTGCTTCGCTTTTTTTTGTGATTCATGCACTCCACCGGCGGACCGTTTGTTGTTTTTGCACATTAAATGTTTCCTGCTTTCGCAAGTCTCTTGTTGTTCATGCACTTCGGGCGCGCCCCCGATTGCCGAGTTGCAAGAGATTGCGAAGCAAAGAATGTCCAAGGTGCAGAATGAAAATGGCGTTATGCCACTGCCGAACAGCAATAGACCGCGAAGCAAACAACATCCAATGCGCAGACCAAAATGGCGATACGCCACTGCCGAACAACAAAAGTCGATATGCCACCTACCGAACAAACAGCAGTTTTACTCCCCTATTGACCGCACGACACGGAAGCCCATGTTGATTCCTTGATTATTACTCGGCTGAGGAAATCGATAAGTAATAGAAGGGTCACTTTTCCATACGCTTCCACGTAATACACGGCCTTCTGAACTGGTTGATGAACCAGTTGGATTTGTTTGTGCGGTTGTCGGATAATTACCATACCAGTCCCAGCACCATTCATATACATTCCCGCTCATATCATAAATGCCAAGTTCATTAGGTTGTTTGGTTTTGACCTCGTGGGTTGTTTCATAATTTTGATCCCAAAGCCAGGCAACTTCATCAGCATTGTTGCTTCCGCTGTAAGTATAGCCATGAGATTCGATTCCTCCCCTTGCAGCATATTCCCATTCTGCTTCGGTTGGTAATCTGTAGCCATTAGCATTGAAGTTACATGTAACTGTCCATTTCAGATTATCGAAGCTACAAGTATTATTCGGGTCTTGGGTATTTTTATCGATAGTATAACATTGTTCAAGGTATTCGCTGGCACTAAGTGCATTGCAATATTCTACAGCTTTATACCAGTTTATTTGTTCAACAGGTTTTTTAAGGTTTCCATCACCTTTGAACCAACTAGGATTATCGCCGGTAATTATTGCTAGATATTCTTCTTGAGTCACTTCATGGTCGCACATTAAGAAGCTGTTAACCGTTACTTCATGTACGGTTGCATTATTAAATTTCGGTGAACCCATCTGGAATGTTCCGCCCTCAACATACGCAAAGTTTTCTGGAGTCCATACCATTCGGGCAAAAAGCGTCAAATTTTCGTTTATCGCTGTGTTAAAATCAAATTTTGATCCATCGGCTTTATTCCAACCTGTGAACACAAAACCATCCTTTGTTGGGCGGGAAGGTTTTGTCACCGTTGCTCCAAACTCAACGGTCTGTGAAGCAATCACATTTCCATCGTCATCCATAAACGTAACGACTGGACATTTCCTAAGCTCCACAGTGGCGGCGGTAGTCTCGTCCGCGACAATCTCCACATCCACGCTGCCCATGTATTCGAGGGAGCCGTCCGATTTGTAAGCCCGGCATGTAATCATCCATGATCCGACGGGAATGTTTTCCATTACGACTACTGTTCCGCCTCCGAAACTTTTTGAGAACGACCGATTTCCCCTGCTCAGGGTTATTTTATAGGTATAATTTTCGGTGCTTGGATCGTCGGGTGCCCTGAATACGCTCCGTCCGCGGTTTGCATAAAGGTTTCCGGTATCTCTCCATGAATTTGCATCATAGGTCTTGAATATGATTTCATCATCCGACGAACCGAAAAATCCACCGTCGCATGAGAAAAACATAATCGAGAAAAGACAAATCAACGTCAAAACGGCTGAAACAGTTCTTCTACAGGCTTTTTCCATAATGATTCCTCCAGTTTTTTTTGGCTCAAACTTAACTCTAAATCATGAGTAAAAAAAAATCCAGTGAGAAAACTCACTGAATTTTCCAATCTGGTCAGCCCCATTTGTGCAGGAACTTTATTTTATGCGGAGTTTTTCAAGTGTTTCTTCCAGCGGAACTTTTGCACCGTCAAACGAAGGCACTCCTTTTATGCCGTCCCCAGATTTTCTCGGAATGATGTGCATGTGGAAATGGAACACCGATTGTCCGGCACATTCTTTCGTGCAGTTAAAAAGATTTACACCTTCATATCCGCAGTTTTCAACATAATGCCTGCTTATCTTCTGTACCGTTTCCATCACGTGCGTCATTGTTTCGGAATCACATTCAAGAAGGCTATCCACATGTTTTTTGGGAATGACCAGAGTGTGTCCGTCAACATCCTTCGCAATATCCAAAAAAGCATAGGTATAATCATCCTCGTAGATTTTCATGCCGGGAATGTCTCCCTTGATTATCTTGCAAAAAATACAGTCGTCCATTTTTCCTCCGTAAAATTACCGTTCTATTTTAATGAAATCAAACATATCTGGGAAGGTCTCGATTTTAAAAACCGTTTCTTTTTGCGTGTGCAGCATTTTGTTTTCGGGAATCTCCGCAATCGGCTCGAACTCCTTTTTCCATTTTGCGCTCAGGCTGATTATTTTTTTTGCTTCTCCCTTCACATGGATAAAACACGGCTGAGGTCCTTCGTTCAGATATTCATACGGATAGACAATCATCGTGTCGTTGTCGTAAAGGAAGAGACCCACATTTTTTCCGCACTCAACATGCACGGGCAAAGTATCACAGAATTCGCGGCGGATTGAATTCAAAACTTCTTTCGGAAGATATTGCAAATCCGTAAAATTGTCGGGAACGACGAACGTTATCATCTGGCCTTTTCCGTAGCAGTCCCGAATCAGTATCGGAAGATTTTTTTCTTCGGTCTGCCCTTTGAGCGTCATCCATGAAGAATTGTTTCGGTGCTCCATCAGCGGGAAAAATATTTTTTTGAGAGCAGGAGTTTTATATTCTTCCCAGGAGTCGCGCGAGTGAACCTGGTAATGGGTCGGTGTCAAATGCCTGTCTCTGTAACGGATTGAAGTAAGATTTTCAATACCCTTACCCAGCATGAGTTTAACAAATCCGCTTGTGACGATTGCATGACCGCCGCTGCGAACATAGTTTTCCAATTTATTCATCACATCCGAATCAGCACACGAGGCTGCGGTAAAGAAAATTGATTTTGCATCTTTCTGAAATTCGGGAGTCGGTTCAAAAGGGATTCCCAAAAGACCAAGGTAGTCAGCAAGATGATCCTCACCCTGCGCGTTCACCGGATGATATTCCGAAAGACCGACACAGTTTCCCACGTTCGTCATAAGCTCGTCAATTTTTTTCATCTGGAATCCAAGCGTGGGAACAAAATAATGGTCGTAAACCAAAGGCCAGCAGAAAATCATCAGCTCGCGGGCCTTCGCAAATGCAGTCAGATAAGCCTGTTCAAGATACGCCTCCATCGGATAGCACTGATATGCGTCAAACCATCCGCCGCCGTTTCTTCCAGGCGCAAGATTTTCCATCCAGCGCACGAGCGAATAGGAAAGGTATCGCGGAAGATTTTGGTCCTGATCCATCATGTTGCGCGTCTCTGTTCCAGTGTAGACTCCATCAAAAATGTCTTTCTGCTCGCCGGGATTGTAGCCGGTTTCACAATAGCTTTCCATCCAGTTCGGAAATTTGATTACGACCTTGCATTTTGGATTTACTTTTTTTGCGGGACCGACAATCACATTTTCGCTCACGTCCTTCATCAAGGAAAGTCTGTATTCCGACCATGATTTTTCACCCTTCGCCTTGATGCAGTCGTTGCAGGTGCAGTTCGTAAAATAATAGTCGTCCAAAATGATTTCGTCAAAAATCGATGCGGTATACTCGATGTTTTTTTTCAGCTCCTCACGGAAATCTTTATCGGTGTAGCAATATGTGTCGAAAATCCGCTGGCTCTTGTATTCTTTCCCGGGAATGTTTTTCCATGTTGTCGTCGTTGTAAATCCACCGGCAACTTCCACGCCCTTTGATTCAAAAAAAGATTTCAGCATCAAAAGTTTTTCTTTCGGAGCAAGTTCACCGGAGCGGTACGGCTCAATGTAAACTTTGTCCACGCCAATGTATTTTTCAAAAAACTGAAATTCCTTTTCCAGATTTTCTTCCGCGACATTTGTGACCCACGCCACAGGACAGTAAATGACTGATTTGAAGTTTTTGAAATTTTTCATTGATTCTCCTCCGTATTTTTAAAGCAAGTCCGTCCAGATTTTATTCGCTTGGTTTGGATTTACTCCGCAGACTTTGAACAAATCTCTGACCGTATAAAACTCGGCACCATTTTCTTTCAGCACCGGAATTATTTTTTTTAGCGCCTCAACTGTTTTTTCATTTCCTTCCATGTCATGCAGCAAAATGATTTGACCGTCGTGCGCATTTTTGATTACGCCTTCGACCCTTGTTTCCACGCTGACCGAATCGTTCCAATCATCAACGCCACGTCCTTCGATAAAGGGCATTCTGATTGTGTCGTACATGAGCTGGTTCAGCGCAATATAGGGCGGACGAAAGAACATAGGTTTTTCGCCTGAATATTTTTCAATCGCTGCGTTTGTTTTTTCGATTTCCTCAATCATCTCTTCTGGAGTCAATTTTGGAAAAGCCGGGTGCGACCACGAGTGACATTCAACTGAACATCCGTCGGCAATCTCGCGATGAATATTTTCCGAGCTGTCCTTTGTAATATTTTTCCCAATCAGAAAAAAACTTGCGCGAACTTTGTGTTTTTCCAGAAGCTCCAGAACATGAGTCGTTGTGGTACAATTCGGTCCATCATCAAAAGTGAGTGAAATCCGCATGATGCCAGTATAAATCAAAATCAAAATCTGTATACTTTAATTTCTAGTAAATAAAATATGAGAAATTTTAGGCCTAGAACTGCCAACCAATTCCCACAGACGGACAAATCATTCCCATAATCATGTCCTTGTTCAATGTGAGGGTATAATCAGCAGACACTTCCGCGTACAGTCGCTTGTTCATATAAAACTGCATGGAAGCTCCAACCAAAAATGACAAATCAAAAGTGTTTAGCGGCACGGAAACTATATTGTGCGGAAAATGAAACTTAATGTCGCTAAAAAAGGTCAGACCCACACCACCGTGGAATTCAAGCATTATGCGCCGCCTGTTCAATGGCATTTGGTACAAGAAAAGCAGATGCGACATGAAAAGGTTTCCATCAATCGTATATTGCGATTCCTTTTTAATCAGTCTGGAATAACTCAGCCTCGCTCCAACACCAATATAACCCCAGATATGTTTAAAAGGCAAAAAAGAGACCTTGGTCTGCGCACTTATTGGCGAAATACGACCGACATATTCCGGCAAAGTGTTGTCGTGAATCACAAGCGGAAAAGTGTAGCCCGCCTCAACATCCAGGTCCATCCATTTTTTAAATTTGACCGTAAACGTTGGAGAAGAATTTTCGTCCGAGTGCAAGCCGCTGTCGTCCTGAGCAAACATTGTGTAAACGCCGACATCAAGTTTTTTCATATCGAACTGTAATTCAACTTTTCGATTCCTGTCATCATGCGAAATAGTTTTTTCAGGTTTCAAACTTCTTGAGCCACTACTGAGTGTGTAATCCGTGTGGTACTCGTCCTCATCAAGACGCTCGTATGGAAAAAGATTTTGACCGCTCACCTCGATGATTCCATTGTTGTCAAAATCATCAAGATACATTGTGCTCCCCATGTAAAGCGGATAGTTAAGACTTCTGATTTCCGGTTTGTATGCCTGTCTTACAGTAAACTCATCATAAGTCGTCATGTCGTATTCAAGCATACCAAGCACATTGTAGACCCTGATTTCCGAAAGATAGTCCCCAACAGGAAGCAACGGCTCTATGTAGATAATGCATTTTTCCGTTTCTTCGTCATTTGTTTCATGGCTAAAATATGGAAGATAATTTCCAGTCGCCTCATCCTTTTTTTTGATTATGATTTCGTATTTTAAAACATCTCCAGCACTCGACCAGGTAAAGGGCTGCTTTATTTTATTCGCCTTTGAAATTTCATCCTGAATGTTTACAGTGTCCGAATCTGTCTGCCCATCAGCGGCATCAAAATTTTCAGTGTCAGAAACATTTTGTGACTGCACATCCTCCGCAAAAACTCTTCCACCATCAAAAATAAATATGAGAAACAAAGCTGCAATAAAAACTTTTTTCTTTTTACTGCGCATAAAATTCTCCATTGTGTTTTCTGTTTCCACCATCCGAATTCATTGTATAATCAATGGTGAATGTATTTTCGGAAGATTCTCCATCTATCAACACAGTATTTCCATCATTGCCAATTCTTACGCCCTTGACCGTCCACCTGAAATTACCCTTCGCCAATGTCGCCAGATTTTTTAGCTCAAATCTTGTGTTGTCGTTTCCGTCCAGAACTTCCCTGACAAGCAAATCATTTTTTTCGTTAAAGATTTCAAAAATATACGAATATGCTCTTGGAACACTATTCCATGAGAAAATAATATACGGAGTGCGCCTCAAATATTCAGCGTTGAACAGATTTCCACCCTCGGTTTTTGCATCACCCGGTTTTTCAAAAGGTGGAATCGGTTTTACATTGAAACGGAATGTGCGTTCGGCAGAAATATCCAGACTGTCCGTGGTAAACGCTTTCACAGTCCACTCGTAAGTTCCCGCTGACAACTGCGGAAGCTGATGCCGATATCCATTTTGAGGAATAACTTGCTGCATGGACAGGTCGCCAACTTTTCTCAAAACAATTTCGGCCCTCGAAAATGGCTCAGCGGAATTCCATTCAAAGTACGGAGGATTCTCAATCGCATCCCATCCATCAATTTCTGTTTCACCATTTGGAGAAATCAAAGTTACGGGCTTAATCTTTCTCAGGGCAAATGTTCCGGTCCTAAGTTTTGAACTGCGGCGGGAACTTGTCTCATTTTCATAGGAGTATGCCTGCAACTCAATGCGGTAGATTCCTTCCTTGTATGCGTCCATGACTATTGGGTAGCTTGTTCCGGCAATAAAGTTTTCATCAAAAATCATTTCGCCGTTTGATTTGAACAGCTTCAACCTATAATAATTCGCGCCTTCCTCGCCTCTCCAGTTGATTGTATATCTCTGCGCTGGACGAACAACCGCCCTATTTGTTTCCGTCGGATTCAGAATATCGGGAGCATTAATTTCTGGCACAACAAAAAACTGTTTTCCATCAGTGGCACTCTGGAAATTTCCTTCCCGTGCGACGATTCTCCACCAGTATGTTCCTTCCGCAAGATTCAGCCCCGAAAATGACGAGCCAAAAGTTTCAGAATCAAAAACAATGTTCGCAAAACCACTGTCCCTCGCAATCTGGATGTGCTGCCCGATTGTGACATTTGTTTTCCAGGTAAAGCGTGTATCGTTCAGAAGCGGCTTCCACAGTCTGTAATTGTTCGGCGGGAAAATAGTCCTCTGCTCAATTTTTCCATTGAGAGCGTAGAACTGCCGGGTCTTGGATTTTGGGGACTCATTTCCCTCGCTGTCAACCTGCGATACAGTCCAATAATATTGACCGTCCTTTAGATTTTCCAAATCCTTTCCACTTACGGTAATATAGTTGTTGTTTGTCTCGCGGCTGATTATTGGAGAAGACATGTTTTGATTTGATGACACAGCGATTTTGAACGAGCGTGCCTCATCCTCCATGCTCCATGAAAATGTGATGGAATTTTTGGATTTGTCAACAAACTCTCCATTGCCCGGAATGTGCAGGGTTGGAGCAATCAAATCACCACGCTGGTCGATTTTAAACGAAGAAACATCCGATGGATTTGCAAGACCAATTCTGTTCACAACATAATATGGTGTCACCTGCCAATAATATGTTCCCTCGCCTAAAGTAGAAATGATTATTGAAGAAGTCGCGCTCCTCTGCTCGACGACAGGATTTGTCATGCTTGGACTTTTTGATATTACAAAATTGTATGCCGTGGCCGTAGATGATTCTGTCCAAATAAAACGGACCGACGGAGATTTTTTACGGTACTGGTACGAATAGTCCTTTGCGGGCGCAACAAGAGATGGCTTCAATGCCTGTATGATTTGCAGACGACCAGATTTTGACTCACCTTTTCCATCCCCGGACGAAAGCTGCCAGTAGTATGTTCCCTTCGGCAGGTTCAGGCTTGTTCCGTTCTGGCCGCTGACATCAATGGTCTCATTTATAATAGAAAAGTTTTTATCGGACGCAATTTTCAGTTCAAGATTTTCGCTACCCGGTCCATTCCATGCAAAATCAACAGCACACAAATTATCCGTGTAGGTCAAAATTTTTTCATCAGGAAGTGGACTTGTTACGGAAAGAGTCTGTACCGCCTCCCCATTCTGGTTGATTGAAAAACTTTTTCCCGCGTCAAACTCTGTTCCATCGGCAAGAATGATTTTTCCCTTCTGGACTATAAAATTCGATTCTCCATTTTTGCTCTGGGCAGAAATCTTGGTTCCATTTTTCACAGAAAAAGTTTTACCGCCGAACGAAAATGTAAATGCCTTACCGCTTTCGGTCGAATCAACCGTGGCTGTTCCGTCCTCCAAATCAACATCAACGCTGCCGTCCCTGCGCTGGAAGACCTGTGCCATTGTATTTTCCGCCAAATCCAGAGTCGTTCCATCGTCAAACCAGATTGTCGCCTCCGAAAGATTTGCCGTGTGGATTGTGTCTCCATTGTACACCGGTGAATTCTGTTTAAGCCGGTCCCAGACAACACGTTCCAAAAATCTTCTCTGCGCCGTCTTGTACTTAAAAGTGATTGTAGCGATTGGTTCCTCGTTCATCTTTTCCAATGCGCGGAAAAAACTTGCGTGAAAAAATCCATAGCTTATGCCGGCACCAATGAGACAAATTGATATTACAATCCAAAACGGAACGGCTAAATCATTTTTTAACCTGAATCTTATTTTCTTCTTCATTCAAGTTCACCGATTCAAATTCTGGGATTGGGATTCCAAGCAGATTTCTGACTTCGTTCAAAGTTTTTGGACCATTTGGACCAACCGCGCGTGCGCAGTCCGAATCAAGCACAAAATCCTTGTTCGACGTTTTGAAAAATGCTTCTATATCAAAGCCAGGCATGTTCACCACGCCGTAAAAATGTTGCGCGCCCTTTCCTTTTACCTCAAACTCGACTGGAATCATCTCCACAACGATTTCATTTTTTTCGTTCTCCTGTTTGAGCGTAAAATTGTTTTCATCACACTTGATAAAATCCTTTTTCAGAAGATTGTAAGTGTCCTGGGTAATAAGGATGTCCGTTCCGCATGGCTTGTTGGAACTTTCGGTTCGGCTGGCAAAGTTTACGCTATCACCAATGGCAGTGTATTCCATCTTGTCCTCGCTTCCCATGATTCCGCAGGTCGCACGTCCGGTGTTGATTCCGCAGCCAATCCTAATGTGTGGCTTGTATTTTGCCTTTGCCTCATGCTCATGTGCCTTTGTAAATGCCTCGGCATCCTTGTTGTACTGCATCAAAGCGTAGCGCATGGCGATTGTTCCACGGATTGCATTCACAGCGTCCGATTTCACGTGCGAGAGATGGATTTCCTCTTTTTCTTTTTTTGATGGATCCGAATCCGGCAGAAGCTCAAAACTCAAATCCTCGTCACGAAGAATTCCCCAGACCGCCATGATTGCGTCGCCCTCAAATTTGTCAATCGTTCCACCGCTGATTGTGACACAGTTGACCATGCGGCTCATGTAGTCGTTCAAAAATCCAATTATCTCGCGCGGACTTTCTTCGCCAAAACGATTTTTGAATCCATCGGAAATGGCCGTAAATCCACGGATGTCGCTAAAGAAAATGCTTACGTCTTTAAGGTGCGGCTCAAAATCAATTTCCTTTCTTGCAATCGCTTTTGCAACACCACGGTTGGTGAATCGCGCAAATGTGTTAAGGAATTCCTGCTCGTCCTGCGTACTTCGGTTCAGCACACCAATTTCGTCCCGACGCTTTGTGTTGAGCATGGAGATAATCGGAGTGTTGAAATTTCCACTCTGGATTTCTTCGGCAGCACCAGTAAGTCTGCGCAGATGTCTTGAAATCGCAAGTCTGGAGAAAGTGAGAATGAATATAATAGAAACAAAAAGCACAACCGCCATCAAATAGAGATTGTTCCGTCTTGTTGTCTTTACTCCCTCAAGGATTACGTCCATCGGAACCGTTGTCAGAACAGAAATATCCGCAATGGAAATCTTCTGGTACGCCCCGATGTATTTTGACAAAACTCCGTTTTCGTCCTCGCCATCAAAAGTAATCTGGCGGCTCTCCTCGTTGTTCTGATTTTTTGAGCGCATCTCCTGAACCAGCGGATGATTTTTCATGCTCTGGCCGCTAAGCACACGCTCGGTTTCTGGGTGGCACAAAAGGTCGTCGGTGTCATTTATCATAAAGGTCGTGTTGGTCGAACCTGTTCCAATAACCTCCGCAACCGATTCAAGGCTGAATATAATCAGACAGCACTGGTCAAGGCCAAGCTCAGTGTATGGGAGGACCAGACCCATCATACCGCTTTTGAAATACGGCGAAACATTGACCGCAATCGTCTCCCCGGATGAGGCCCGAGCAAGGGTCTTTTGATTTTCCGAAAGAAAATTGTCCGTAACGTCCAGGTCAATTTCGTTCGAAGTGAAAAATCTTACGTTCTTGAGACGGGTATGGACAATGGAATCGCTGGATATATCCGCAAAAGTCAGAAGCAGGATTTCCGCAATGTTGGTGTTGCGTTCAAAAAAGAAAGCCTCTGCCTGCCTTGCGAGCGCGGAATCCTTTCCGCCACTGGTTACGTTGATTAAATCAAGAAGCTGTAGAACATTTGAACGTATTGATGAAAATTCATTCTGGACTGTACTTGCCGAGCGGGTGTTGATTGTAAGATTATTCTCCTCCGCCGTAATCTGAACATCCTGCGAAACAAAATAGCTGTTCAAAAATGTCACTGTACCAAGGGACAGAAGAACAATCGTCCCAATGATGAGGGCCAATTTGACCCCAAGGGGAAAATATTTATGCTTTTTTACAACTTTTTTAGCCATCTTGACACTTTCTCCATTATAGCAATGATACTGTCCATCCATAAAATGTGTCAAGAGTAAAAAAGTTTCTAAAATACTTTATAGTTCACCGAAAAAGCCAACTGAATACCCTGCTGGAAATTGTTCAGGACATTGTTGTTATTGAATACAAATGCATAGCCAATCTGCCCGTCAAAGCTCCAGTTTCTGTTCAAAACAAAATTTCCATCCAATGTCAGCTGATTTTTATATTCAACGGTTCCAGAAAGTCCCATGTTTCTCGCCACTTCGGAGTCTTTAACGTAAGCACCATTGATGAAAGTGCTTGGATAGTAAACCCAATACGTCTTGCCATTGCAATCAACAACATGGGAGAACAGATTGAACGAATTTTCTCCATGCGCCATGAACTGATATGACAAATCAGCGGACCATTTTTGTCCCTGCTTGTATCCGCCCTTGATTTCAAATCCAGCACAGTCAGGACCAAATGGAGACCCTATCCAAGAGCACAGAGGATTTGTCCAGCACAGATAATTGTCGTATCGCGCACGGTAAAGCGACCAGTCCGCCCCTGTTTTATAGTACATAAATGGCGACGAATATATCCCCTCTAACTGGATCGACCACCATCCACCAAAATGCGGACTTGGAAATTTATATTCCGCACCAAGCTGAAACGCCAGACTGTTTGGAAGCCGTTTGCCATATTCAGACTCAAGTTCACTAGGAAGCTGCATTTCAACCTGCGAATAGATTCCATAAATCCGAAGATTTTTTATCGGAACTAAGTCAAAAGTAAAACCAAAGTACGCACTGACATGACATTCATTATATGCGCTGGATTCAGCCTCCGTCCTGTATTCAGTCCACGAATGGTATGAATGCATTATCATCAGCGGATTCAGATAACGCAGTTCAAAAGAGTCGTTTATCAACGTGCCTTCTGTCAAACCTATTTTTAACCATTTGAACGGAACAAACTCAATATTATGCAGATAAAGATATTTTGTGTGGTCAATTTCCGCAACATTCAAATCATACTTGAACTTTGGAGAATAAAAATCAAATTTGAAATACGCATCTGTCTGGAAGGTATTGTTGTAGAGAACACTGCCCAAGAGTGAACGGCCAATCTGCAAACCCTCTTTTCCAATCTGAAAATCAATTCCCAGATTGTTCTTAAAAAGATAGCCTATGCTGAAATATGCGGTAGTCGGCTGCATAAAATCCATTGCTTCAAACGCGAGCGGAATATTCGTAAAATTGTCAGGCTTGGACATGTACAAAAAATTGGAAGTGACAAAAGGAACTGTCTCAATAAAAGCGATGTCCCCAAATTTTAAATAAAATGGAAGCGATAAAAGCGGTGTCGTCAATTTGTGGCCGCCCCATGCAGAAACATCACCATAGCTGGCAGAAATAGTCTCCGTGTGGTTGATTGTTCCATCCTCATTGTAATAGATTTTATCCCAGGTCAAATCATGCTGGGAACCAAAAGTCCAGTCTATGTCCTTGTTTGATTTGTACAAAAGCTCCGGATGGACATTCACATTGAAGCCTAAACTAAAAGGTCCAAAATCCAGGGTAAAGTTTTTTTGGGCAAAAAAATCCTGTACATCATAATAAAGTTTTTTTCCAGCCTCAGAAAGAGAGTCATAATCAATCAAAGAAAAATAGAGCTGGAGTTCCTGCACAGAACATGGACCAATATCCGCAATGCTGGCAGATTTTGTTTCGGCATTCAAAGTATATAGGGCATCATAAATCCAACTGTCCACCGGAATCAACTGCTGGGGACTATACGACGCCGAAAATCCAATACCTCCACAAAAAAAAGAGAACACCCCTACCAAAACAAGTTCACGAAATTTCATAACAAACCCTGATGACAATAAATTATTTTACCAATATAATGTGTCATATATTTTAAAACTTCAAGAGGTTGGATAATGAAAAAAATTTTTATGGCGGCAATCATTGCTCTGTCCTCAGCATTTTGTTTTGCCCAAACGTACAAGGCGGTAGATCTCAGCGACGAGGTTTATTCTATTTTAAACTCGGCGGAGACAAGAGGCCTTTGCTCCCATCTCCCAACTGACAAACCATATACAGAACACTTTGTTTTACAGGTCCTTAATGAAATCAGCAAAAATCTGGACGAAAAAAAAGAATCATTGAGCGGCTTTGTCTATGAAAATGAAAAAAAGACTGTCGAATATTTTATAAAAAGATTTACCCATGAAAATGGTCTGGATCTCACAAAACTGAAATTTCGTGTAGAAAACAATTCCGAAAAATTCAAATTCTCTTTTGAAGTATCTGACTATCTGGAAGGAACTCTTTCTTCCGGAATCTATGCAAACAAGGGACAAAATTCTCTTAGCTATGAAATAAGTGACATCCTCAAGTTCAGTGGCGACATTGGAACAAATCTTTCCTATGGATTCACCGCTTATTTCAATTTCATCAAGGACCCTCTGACACAGGTTGGCAACGACTATTACATCGGAAACTGGTGGATTACAACCGACAACAGTGAAAGCAAAACATATCCAACAGAACCAGGCAGCGGAGCCACAGCAAGTGAGTGGGTTGAATATTGGCAGAAAAAACCAAGGACAATAAAGACATTCAGAAACTACGCATACCTCCCATACAGTTTTAGAAAAAATTGGGATGGCTCTGTTTATTATGTTGGCAACATGAATGCCAATGGTCTTGAGGGATGGCCTTTTGTTATAAGCGGATGCTTTGGCATGGAAGGTGATTTAAGAGGCTCCTGGTTCGATGACCGCCTGACAATTGGATTCAGCAGATTCAGACGCGAGTGGTCGGGAATGGATACCAATTCCAGTCTTGTATTGAACTCAAATGCGCAGCCCTTCCTTGGTGTAGATTTTGAGTTCAAACCGTTGAGCTGGCTTTCAATTTCTGGTTTAACTGGCGCACTGGAATTTCCAAACCAGGAATACATAAACAGCGACGCATGGTACCTTGTTGATTCAAAAGGTCGCGTTGGAGTTCAATCAGATGCGTCTCCATCGGTCAAGGATTCTCTTTTCTTCCAGAATCTGTTCTCCCTTGCAAAAATCAGCGCGAATTTCAAATATGTCTATGCCGACATTGGTACATCTGTAATCTATCCAAAACGCATTGAGCCTGGCTATTCGTATCCTCTGCTCGAAAATCTCCTTTACCAGAACAATCTTGGTGATTACGACAACATCGGTTTGTTCGGAGATTTGAAACTTAGCTATCCAGGTCTCGGTTCGCTCTGGTTCTCGGCCTACCTTGACGAGCTTAACCAGTTCAACACAAAATTCTGGGAGCACGCAAGATGTATGTACGCATGGCAGGCTGGTATGAAGTTTACTCCAAACTGGCTTCCGTTCATGAACATCTCTTTCAGGTACACAAAGATTGAGCCTTTCTGCTACACGCATCCAGCAACACTGTATGAACCGTACAGTTCTTATTATATTGGAACATCCTACACAAATAACGGCAAGTCCCTTGGATATTACCTTGAACCAAACTCAGACGAATTCTTCCTTAGGGCAGAATCAAGAGTTTTACCGGAACTCACAGTTGGATTCCAGTACCAGTTGATTCGCCACGGTGCAACATGGGGAAGCGGACAGGTCGAGGGAAGTTCAATATACTCTGAGCTGGTTCCAAAAAGCGCGGACCGCCAAGCAAAAATGAAATACTTCCTTTACGATGGAACATACGAATGGAGCAGCATTGTTGGATTGGACTGCTCATACAGAATTCCAAAAATTCCTGTTCCTTTGCAGCTGAATCTTGGAATCGGATATATCTACGACTGGTTCACGGGTGTTGACAACAATGGCGTAAAAAACAATAGCTTCCATTTTATTGACACGGCGGAATATCCTTCAATGAATGGAGTTGTTGTCACACTTGGTCTTAGGGCGTTTGGTTTCTAGTACCCTCTGTTTTTCAGTTCCTTCACCAACTGGACATAAAATTCCCGGACATCAAAGCCTTTGATGTTTTTTCTGTTCAAATCAATCATGTCGCCATGGGTTATTCCACGGCGGCATTTTTTTTCGATGTACTGGAATCTTTCGCCCCAAGGACATGATTCTTTTCCCACAAGCCCATCGTTCGTTCCGTCGTATTTTTTTACCATGGGATACGTAATGTTCAGCGGGAACTGGCCGCCTCTTCTTCTGTTGAGTTTTGAGCCGACGCTCTGATAAAAGACCAGCGGAGAGTCCTTTACTTTTTCGTTGAATTTTTCGCAGGCTTCCACGGTCAAATCTTTTACGGACGCAAGAAAATCCGGGGCAGGGTCGCCAATCTCCTTAAAAATCTTATTGTAAATCCGCGCGATATGGAACTGTCGTCTTTCGGGAATCTTTGAAAGAAGGTGCGCCGCATAATGGACTCCACGGTGCGGTGTGTTGATTGTGGTCAGACTTGCAACATGTGGTGCCATACCTTCCATGCTGATTGCCCACCTTGATTCAAGACCGCCTTTTGAGTGAGCGATGATATTCACTTTGTCGCAGCCTTCCGACGTACAGATTTCGCGAATCTTTTCCGCAATCTTTTTTCCGCTGTCCACAACAGATTCCGCCGACTGCTGGTTTCCGTAAAAAACTTTTGCGCCATTTTTTTCAAGCTCGTCCGGAATCCGCCCCCAATAATTAAAATGCTTGAAGTCCCTGAAAAAAACGCCGTGAATCATCAGGATTGGATATTTTGTTTTGCAGATTTGCTGGCTTGCACGCTCCTCGTTCAATTTGATTTTTTTCATCTCAAAACGGTATTCCGCGCGCACAATATGAATCATATAAATCAGCAAGATTATGTTGATTGGAACTATCAGCCCAAAGATTGCCCCAAGAATCCTGAGCTTCAGACCTAGCTGCACCGATGTCAAGTAGATTCTGAGAATCCCGTCCCAAAACACAATCAGCTCGAACAAAAAAATCACTATACCCAGCGGAATCCACAGTCCTTTTGCATGAGCGAACGACGGCAGCCCCAACCGGCCAAAGCAGCCCAGAAAAAAAAGCGCCCCCAAAATCAACGTGCTAAATAAAAATCCAAGCAGAATGTTCGCGCCCTTATACGAGATTTCAATTCTTTTTTTCAATGAAACAATCATTTTTACCTCGTGTAAAATATACAAGACTTTTGCGATAGCCTCAATATGCCCATGTATTTGAATTGATTTTTTTGATATACTGATTTTATGGAAACAATTAACAAAATACCGCGCTGGAATCTGGATTCAATTTTTTCTTCGCTGGATTCCGCTGAATACAAAACGGCTCTGAGTAATTATCAGACTGCAATCAAAAATGTGGGCGATGTCTTAAACGAGGCAGACGCTTTTTCTTCCGAAAAAGATTTTTTACCGTGGCTCGCAAAATTTCTTGAAAACCAAAACAAACTTTTAATTTTGGCTCGAACACTAAACGCATACGCGTACATAGTTTATTCAACGGACACAACGAATACAAAATCTTTGAACAATATTTCAGACATTGAAAAAATCAGTCTGGAAGTTGAACAGCTGCATCTAAAATTTTCTGCCGTGCTTTTAAAAAATCAAAATCAACTTGAAGATTTTTTTAATCAATATCCGAACTATGCTGATTATAAATATCTGCTGACAGAAACTCTTGAGGACACAAAACACCAGATGTCCGCAGCAGAAGAAAATCTTGCATCAGATTTGAACAGGACAGGTGGGAACGCTTGGTCCATGCTTCACGAGCAGATTATTTCAAATCTAAAAGATGCTGGCGGAAAAACTTTTAACGAACTTCGCAACGACGCTTATTCACCGGAGCCAAATCTTAGAAAAGAGTCTTGGCAAAAAGAAAAAAATCTTTTGAATCAAAATGAGATTGCAATTGCATCTGCGTTGAACAATTTAAAAGGACAGACCGTAACTTTGAACAAAAGGCGGAATTACAAATCAGCATTGGAGAGAGCGTTGATTTCTAGTCGCCTAAGTCAAAAATCTTTGGACGCTTTGATTTCCGCAATTGAAGATTCTCTCCCGATGTGGCGTGATTATTTTAAGGCAAAAGCGCTTCTCCTTCAAAAAACAAATTCAACCGCAAGCAAAACAGCCGGAACAAAAAATCATCCGGGGATTGCGTTTTATGATTTGTTCGCACCGTTGGTAAATCCAGAAAAAAATAACAACGCAAAATCTATCCTTGAAAAAAATTGGACGTTCGATGAGGCAAAAAATTACGTTCTAAAAGAATACGCTTCGTTCAGCCAGGATATGCATGATTTCGCAAAATCAGCTTTTGAAAATCAGTGGATTGATGCGGAGGTTCGTCCCGGAAAAGTTGGCGGCGCTTATGATGAAGATTTTCCGCTTGGACATCAGAGCCGGATTCTTTCAAATTTTACCGGGGCATTCAGCGACATTATCACACTTGCGCACGAGCTTGGACACGCGTACCATTTTTATTGTATGAAAGGATTGCCAGCCGCATTTTTTGATTACCCGATGACACTCGCCGAAACAGCAAGCACATTTGCCGAAACGATTGTCAAACAGGACATGATAAAACAGTGCGACGGATTTGATAAAATCAAAATCATTGATTTGGATTTGCAGGATACAAGTCAGGTTCTTGTTGATATTTTGTGCCGCTTTTATTTTGAGAAATCTGTTTTTGAAAACCGCGAGATTACCGAACTCAATGCCGATGATTTCTGCCGTCTGATGGCCGAGGCTCAGGAAAAAAGTTATGGCGACGGTTTGAATGACGAAACTGATTCCGCAGGGAATTTTACAGAGCGTCACGAATATATGTGGGCTGTGAAGTCACATTATTACAGCACGGATTTGGATTTCTACAATTTTCCGTATGCGTTCGGTCAGTTGTTTGCGGCGGGACTTTATCAGCAGTCGAAAAAAGCTGGACCAGATTTTGCGGTGACTTATAAAAAACTCTTGTCACAGACAGGCTCCCTTTCGTGTGAGGAACTTTGCAAAAAAGCGGGCTTCGACATTACACAAAAAGATTTCTGGAAATCCGGAATTGAAATGTATACCGATGAAGTGAAGGAATTCACACAGACTGTTAATCAGCTGTTTCTAAAATCTTTTTGCGGATAAAATGATTTGATGGATGAAATCAAAAATGATGACAGACCTTTTTGGGAAACAAAATCCTTAAAGGAAATGTCGGACGAAGAATGGGAATTACTCTGCGACGGTTGCGGACGATGCTGTTATGAAAAAATAATCGAAGGTCATGGAAAACATGAGAAGATTTTTTTCACAAGGGTCGCCTGCAATCTGCTTGACCTAAAGACAGGAAAATGCGGCAACTATTCCCACCGATTTGAACTTGTGCCGGACTGCATAAAACTTTCGGTCAAAAATCTGCAAAACTTTGACTGGCTTCCATCGACCTGCGCATACAGACTTTTATCGGAAGGAAAACCGCTCCCGGAATGGCATCCGCTTGTCACAAAAAATCCGGGGTCGGTAAAATCTGCCGGGGTGCAAATCAAAAATGGTGTGCACTTAAAAGACGCAAAAAATTGGGACGACTATCTGATTTGACAATTTTGTGAAGTCAGCACGTCTTGGAATTCTTGATTGGATTAAGAAAACTCTTAATGGACGTAATTACAGTTTCTTTGATAATTCTGCGTTAACTCACTGATTTTTTCATTTATTTTGCAAATTTGCCCGACCGAGACACGCTATGCACAGAAGGTGCGAAGGATTCCGGCCCCCGACTTTTATGTGGTCTATGTCGGAAAAGACAATATCCCCATGGAGCACGAGCTTCGACTTTCCGATGCGTTCCACAGAATGACTCCGGCCTCGCTTGAACTTGTTGTCAAGGTCAAGAACTGCACGAATCCCGAACTGTTGCCGATAAGCGGAAACTGTGGTATCCTTAAGGAGTATTGCCGTTTTGTTGAGATTGTCGAGAGCACCTACAGCAGGAGCTTCCCCAAAAGCTCGTTCAGGCGGGCAATAGAAAAGGCAATGAAAGAAGGAGTCCTTAGGGATTACCTTAGCCGTAAGTCACGGGAGGTAATAAACATGCTGTGCGCCAAATATGATTACAAAATGGATATCGCGGTAAAACAAAAGGAAGCCTTCGCGGACGGCATGGAAAAAGGTAAACTTGATGCAGCCAGAAATCTTATCAAAATGAATGTTCTAAGCCCCGAACAAATAGCGCAAGGAACAGGTCTTCCCGTTGAAACAGTGCGGGAACTTGCTGAAGAACACGATATCTGAAACCTTTGGATTTCCACTTGAAAACAACAAAAAACAGGCCACCCAAAATGGATGGCCTGTTCTAATTCAGACAAGTTTTGTCAGAAAATTATTTTCCGGCAGCCTTGTCCTCAGCAGCCTTCTTCTTTGCAGCTTCAGCTCTGAAGAAATCATCAACCTTGTCGATTCCGTAGCTCTTGGCTTCCTTGACCATTGAATCAAAGAGTGAAGTAAACTCGGCATCGCTCTTTGCATACATTGCGCGCCATGTTCCCGGCTTGATTGCGTTTGCAACCTGATTTGAGAT
This sequence comes from Treponema sp. UBA3870, assembly GCA_002392275.1. GTDB lineage: Bacteria > Spirochaetota > Spirochaetia > Treponematales > Treponemataceae > Treponema_D. Next base: position 16,335 of record DGGQ01000207.1, on the reverse strand, counting down.
TGCAGAAAGCTCGTCGGTCTGTGCTCCCTGTGCATAGGCTGAAGAAGGAGCAAGAACATAAGCTCCGTTTCCAAGATATTCTTCAACACTATCAGCACCGGCCCACTTTCTCCATGCAGCCTCGATTTCTGACTGTGCAGGAAGTGTTTCTGACTCCCAGCTTGTCTTGTTATATGTCTCACCGTCTGACTCTGGGTTTGTTGCGTCCTTTGCCCATGTTGTGTTGTTCATCTGGAAAAGTCCGTCCTTGTAAAGTCCAGAGTAAGGAGCTGGCATTGGTGTTGACTGGTCGGTCTGAGTCTTCTTTCCAAGCTCTGTCAGGTATGTCTTTTTGTTGGCATCATAATCCCAGGTAACACCCTTTGGTCCATAGAGAGTTGTCATGAATCCCTCTGGAGTGCAGAGCCAGTTGATGATTGCCATACAAAGCTCAGGATACTCTGTGTTTGCACCGATTGACCATACGCGGTTTCCACCGAACACTGACTGTCCGTAGCAAATTGGAGATGCCTGTGTCGGACGAACTGGATACATGGCCTTTCCAGCGGCAATGTGCTCGTCTGTGTTGTAAACGCCTGAAGCCATCCAGTTGAAGATGTTCCAGAATGCAGTTCCGTTAACATAGTTCTCGTTCATTCCGTCATAGGTCTGGCTCTGGCTGTCTGGATCAAGAAGTCCATCCTGATACAGTCCGTTCAGGAACTTGAGAGCCTGGTAGTAAGGTCCATTCTCCTCAAGGCATGAGTGATAAGTACCGGTGGTCGGGTCGTAGAAACCAAATCCAAATTCATCCCATCCAACATAGGCAGTTCCAAGAGACTTTACGTACATGACCATGCTTCCGTCCCAGTCTGGGAACAAAGAAACACCATAGGTCTCGTTTCCGTTGTCGTCTGTCGGGCAGATTTCCTTCATCTTCTTGAGGGCGGCATGGAGGTCGTCATAATTCTTGATTTCCGGCTTTCCAATCTGTTCATAAAGATCGTAGCGGAGATCCCATGTGTAGAAGAATGTCTGGCGGTCCTTTGATGATGTAGAAACATCGAATCCAAATCCGTGAACCTTGTTGTCGCCAGCGAGACCACGGTTCTTCTCCAGAGCCTGTGCCATGTGGGCCTTGATGTATGGTCCATAGTTTGAAAGAAGGTCATCTTCTTCCCAGTCGTAGAGCATACCCTTGTCAACTGCGTTCAGGTAGTCATCAGAATCGGCACCCCAGATAACGATGTCACCAAGGTTTCCATTTTCCATACGTGTTGTGTAGGTGTTTCCAGACTCAGGGATGATGTTCAGCTTCACGTTGAACTTGTCCAGCATTATCTGACCGAACCATCCAATCTGCTCACCGGAATAGTTGGCAAGCTGATCGTATACCTGGAGAGTAACGGTCTTCTGTGGAATGATTTTTGCCAAAGCCGGATCCTTGGCACTGCCATTTTTTGCAGCGTTAGAATTTCCGCCACAACTCATCAAAGCACCGGTTGCAAGAGCAAGAGCCGCGACTCCTGCCGCTTTTACCATTTTTTTCATAATTCCTCCTAAAAGAACTATTTCTTTCTATTATGATTAATTTTTCATGGACTCCAAAACGTGGTCAATGAAAATATTTCCCAAAACTCTATTCTCTCCGCTCCGAAATAAAATCAACCCTTTACCGCTCCAAGCATGATACCTTTTTCAAAATATTTTGAAAGGAAAGGATACACGATAAGAATCGGGATGGCCGTTACCATGGATATTGTATACTTGATAACCTTTCCGCTTGAAAGAGCCTGCCTTGTTGCATCGGAAATTGCTGATGTTCCGGCGGACATGAGAGCTGCAAGGTTTGTAGTCTGGTTCAGGTAGTTCCAGAGCCTGTGCTGCAATGTGAACAGTTCCGGTTTTGCCTGCATGTAAATCAGTGAGTCCTGGAATGAGTTCCAGTTTCCGACGGCACCAAAAATTGCAATGGTCGCGAGAATCGGTTTACAGAGTGGCCAGATGATTCTTGTGAAAATCACCCAGTAGGAAGCTCCGTCTATTGATGCAGACTCCTCCAGTTCTGCCGGTATCGATTCAATATAGGTCTTGACCAGAATGATGTTGTATGGCGCGACAATTCCCGGAATGATGTAGACCAGATAGTTGTTCGTGAGTCCCAACATCTGCATGGTCATAAAGGCTGGGATTATACCGGCATTGAAATACATGGTTATAATCAGGAAGCGGTACCAGAATTTTCTGGCCCACATTTCCTTCTTTGTCATCAGGTAGCCGATGAATCCACTTGCCATGACCATGAGACCTGTTCCCAAAATCGTACGGGAGAGCGTCACAAAAAGCGACCTGAGCAAATCCCCGTTGCTTGTCAAAATGCTTATGTAGTTGTTGAAGTGTATCTGCCGCGGAATAAAGTTGATTACACCCTGACTTACCAACGTGTTGTTTGAAATCGTGTTGATAAACAGATAGTAGAACGGAAATATACACAACAGAGTGAACACAATGAAGAAAAAGTAGTTCAACGTGTTGAAGATTATGTCACCAGCTTTTAAGTGTCTCTTTTTTAGTACCTTTGCGTCTTGCATTGTTTTCTCCTATTAAATCACACTACACTCTGGCCGCGAACAAGTTTTGAAATATTGTTTGCAAGGAAGAGAAGAACGACACTGACTATTGACTTCAGCATACCGACAACAGTTGAAAGTGGGATAAGTCCACCGTTGATACCGATTTTATAGACATACAAATCCAGAACCTCCATGGCCTTTGTGTTCTGTGGATTTTCAAAACAAAGGTACTGCTCCATACCATTGCTCAAGATACCGGCAATTGAAAGTGTCAGAAGAACACAGTATGTTGGAATCAGTTCTGGAAGAGTGATGTGCCACATTTTCTGGAAACGACCGGCTCCGTCAACAGTTGCCGCCTCGTAAAGCTGCTGGTCAATTCCACTGATTGCGGACAGGTAGATGATTGAGCCCCATCCAAGACCTTTCCATGTACCCCACGCCCACATTTTTAGCCATGTGTTGGAACCATCCTGCAAAAGGTTTTGTCCCTTGTCCCATATTCCCTGTTGAACAAAGATGCTCGAAATAAATCCGTCCGTACTGAAGATTGCGAACGCGACCGCATAGACCAAAACCCATGAAATAAAGTTAGGAATGGTCGTACAGGTCTGGATTACCCTACGCACATGCATGTTCTTGATTTCGGACAGGAAGATTGCAAACACCATCGGAAGCCATGAAGTCGCAATACCAATACCGGACATAATCAATGTGTTCGCCATTACACGGCCAATGTCTTTTGCCGTAGCCGCATTTTTGAAAAGATACGTGAACCAGTAGAATCCTCTCCACTTGTCCATTGAAAGAGTGTCGCCCGCCTTGTAATCGAAGAAAGCATATCGCCATCCCCACAACGGAAGGTAGGCAAATACAAAAAGCAGAAGAACGAACGGCATGAACATAAGGAAGAGTCTGAACTTTGGTTCAATATGCGGCTTTTCATCTTTTTGTGGTGCTGGAGTCAAAATCAGGGATGCTACTGCAAAAACAAGGACAAGCCCCGCAATAACCATAAACACTTTGATTCCATCCGGGGAAAGGGCCTTTGTTTTATCAACAAAGTCTGGATTTTCCGCAACCAGATTCGCCAGCTGATTTTTTGCGCTGTTGATTCCAAAAACGCTGATTGAGCCAAGAAGTCCACCGCCAATCATCAAAAGATTTCCGGGACGCTTGAGCTTGTTGTTGCCGACCGAAAGACATCCGCCGACACCCGCGATTATTGCACCAAAGCAACAGAACATGCTGGAGAAAAATACCAGACGCATTGTAGCTTCAGGAATCCAGCCATTCTTGATATAGCGTCCCATTGATTCGGTCAGATTATTATAGAAGAATCCTGAAGTGAATAGGGAAAGATTTCTGTTGATTCTTTCTGTAATTCTGGCGGGATTGACTCCAGGCAAAAACAGAAGGGCCACATACAGCACTACAGCCACACGCAAAACGTAATAGCAGACTCTGTTGGACACTTCCCTTGCGGTAAGCGGTGTTTTAATTTTTTCAGGCACGTCCAGCTCCTTTAAACTTGGGAAACTTGCAAAAAATTAGAAAGCCATTTGCAAGCCCCCTTTTGTCAATCGGTGTTTCCTGATTATCATTATGGACCAGTATTTTCTTAAAAAAAACCTAGAATTTTCCACTTGTTTAACATAAATTTTTTTGAGAAAATCCCGAGTTTACAGGGCATTTTGAGGGAAAAACTTGTATTCGCCCCCTTGAAAACACAATATTTTTCTCCAAAATCTCCAAAAAACCACCTTCATGGGTAGTGATTTTTTGATTTAGATGCATTATAAACAAAACGTCAGAAACAATTGATATACAAAAAATTTGGAGGTTTGTATGAAAGTATTCAAAAAGATTTTGGTTTTGGCAGCAGCTGTATTGGTAGCAGGTTCTATGTTCATCTCCTGTGGCGATAAGTATGCGGAAGCCAAGGCAGCTTTCGTAGAAGAATTTGAAGGCTATGTTAAAGAGCTTGAGGATCTTGTCGAGGGCGACACAGCACTCAATACCAATTCCCAGGTTGATTTCTTGCAGGATTTGCAGAACAAGATAGCCACAATCGGCAACGAAATCGCAAGCATGGAAACCAATGAGGACTACAAAGATCTGCCGGATCCATCAACATGGAAAGGTGAGTTAAAGGAAAAAATGGATGCGCTCGAAGCGCGCTTTAGCGAGCTTATGGAAAGCGCAAATAAGCAAATCAGCGAGTTGCCATTCTAAATCAACATTTCTCCCGGGCAGATTGAAATGCACTTTAGTTTGTTCCGGGAGTTTTTTTTACGGAATGATTTGATTGCTTGTATGAAAGTCATATTGGCTGGATTTAGATTGTAAAAAATAGATATTTAAAAATCCCGGTTTTAGAAATTCATTATCTAAAATCAAAAGGTCCCCGGATTAGATTGATTCGTTTCAATTTGACCCGGGGGATTTTTGTTTTAAATGATTTCTGAATGTTTTCTCATAAAACTCTAATTTTAAATTCATGCTTCTTAAGACGTTTGCGATTATATTAAACATGTAAACTTTGAAAACCAAACGAAGGAAGGAGATGCCTATGAAACTTGTTAAGAAGATTTTGATTTCAGTTGCTGCAATCGCTTTTATTACTGCTGCAACAGCGTCATGTAAGACTAAAGGCAAAGATTCAACAGCTTCAGAGCAGACGCAAACGCAGGAATTTGCAAACCCACCGGAAGGAACACCACCAGACGGTATGCCATCAGACGGAAAACGTCCAAGCGGAACGCCACCTGAAAAACCAAATGGAGCACCTCCGGGAGGCGGATTCGGCGGCGGTCATGCAAGTGCGGACATCGATTATTCCGGTGCCGTGGAAATCAATTCGTCCAAGACGGAAGAAAACGCAACTTATTCAACTTCAACGGTAGACCAGAGTGCGCTTCTTGTTTCTACGGACGGCAATGTTGAAATTGTAAATCCGACGGTTTCAAAAACTGGCGATTCAGACGGCGGTGACAGCTGCAACTTTTACGGACTCAATGCGGCTGTTCTTGTAAAAGACGGGAGCACAACGACAATCACAGGCGGAACGATTTCTTCAAGTGCAAACGGAGCAAACGGTGTATTCAGCTACGGTGGAAACGGCGGTAAAAACGGAGCGACTGGAGACGGAACGACTGTAATCATCAGCGGAACAAAAATCACTACAAGCGGTGACGGCTCTGGCGGAATCATGACTGCTGGCGGCGGAATCACAAAGGCTTCAAACCTGGACATTACCACAAGCGGAAGATCGTCGGCTGCAATCAGAACTGACCGTGGCGGCGGAATCGTAACTGTCGACGGAGGAACATATACTTCAAACGGACTTGGTTCTCCTGCAATCTATTCAACTGCGGACATCACGGTTTCCAATGCGACGCTTACATCAAATCTTTCGGAAGGAGTTTGTATCGAAGGAAAGAATTCAATAACCTTGAACAATTCAAACCTCACAGCAAACAACACAAAATGCAACGGCAATGCGACCTTCTTTGATACGATAATGATTTATCAGTCAATGTCGGGTGATGCAGACAGCGGAACTTCAAGCTTTACGATGAACGGCGGAAGTCTTACAAGCAAGAACGGACACATGTTCCACGTAACAAATACAAATGCAGTCATCAACCTTAACGGCGTAACATTAAAAAATGAAGACAGTGCAAACATCCTTCTTTCGGTTTGTGCTGACGGATGGAACGGTGCTTCAAACATTGCAACGCTCAATGCAAACAGTCAGAAACTGGACGGAACGATTCTTGTTGGAAGCGATTCAAGCTTTACCCTGAACCTTACGAACAATTCAAGTTTTGAAGGAACGGTGAGCGGCAAAATCACAAACGCAAAGGGAAAAACGGTTTCATCAGATGTTGGAAACGTAAGCGTAAAAATTGACGGCACAAGCACATGGACTCTTACCGGCGACACTTACATAACAAGTTTTGAGGGCGATTTGTCACAGGTCAATACCAACGGCTACAAACTGTATGTGGGAGGAAAACTGGTAAATTAACCAGGCATGGGGCTGTCCCAAAATATTAAAAGCGGTGATTGAGCCTGCGGAAAGTGAATTTTAAGTTCCAATCATAAAAAACGGGCGATCGGATGAAAAAAGTCCGACCGCCTTTTTTATCGGCAAAAAATCAGAATCCACATTACCCTGATGCCAGCTCGTATAGATTGCAATTCCGACAAGTGCGCTCGTTATGCTTTTTGAACATGACTGCAAGGTAAAAACAGACGTTCGACCATAGCCTTCTTTAAAATATTCGTCTACGATTTTTCCATCCCTGATGATTACATATGAATAAACGTCGTCGTCAAAAGTCAAAAAATTATTTCTATAAATCTGCCGTTGTTATTTCCGAACGCAGGAGTTTGACAGCCTGTTCAAGAGTAATTATTTTTGCGTAACGTCTTCCCCACATGAATTCATTAAAATATTTGTATGCCGTTTCCTTGTCGAAATAGGGATTGTCATAAGTTGAGTTTGTGTATGCAGGGACATATATGTTGAATCCTTTTTCGAATCCGCTTTTGATTGTTGCGTCCATGCAATAGTCTGTTGCTACGCCGATGGTCATAATGTTTTTTTCGCCTTTGGACTTAAGGTATTCAGTCAATCCTGTCATGGGATGAAAGGCACTGTTTACATTTTTTTCAAATCGCCTTTCGTTTTCCCTTGGTGCAAAATCCTCATATACTTCATAGTTATCGGTTGATTTTTCTAAATCACTTCCCGGGCCATCATCATGCTGGACATATGCAACTTCGACATTATTTTCTCGTGCCGTGTCGATTAACAGTTTTATATTTTTTCTTACGGTTTCAAACGCATATAGATTTTCGTTGAAACATCCCTTTTGTGTGTCTACAACCAACAGTACCATTTATTTCTCCAATATGTTTTTTAGTCTATAACAATTCCTTCTTGCCTGCACTCTAGTGCGGGCATCCACATAACAAATATTATATTGTCAAATCTAATATTTGTAAATTAATAACTGCAATACTGAATCCGCTGACATCCTGCGTCTGCACAAAATTCATTGAATTATGAATTTTTTTGAAATATATGTTGACACACGACATATGTCGTAGTACGATATAAATATATCGAGTGACGATATAACGAATGTCGACTATGTTGTATCGCGATATAGACAGGCCTTAGGGTTCAACAGGAGGAATCAGCATGAAACAAACAAAACAAGAGCCGCTTTCAGAAAGCTATTTTTATATTCTTCTGTGTCTTTCAAAAGGTGCAAACCATGGTTACGGCATTATGAAGATGACGGAAACGCTTTCGGAAGGTGAAGTAAAAATCGGGTCAGGTACAATGTACGGTGCAACCAGCAACATGATTAAAAAAGGCTGGATCAAGGAAATTGCATCTGATGAACCGGGGTCAGAAAAAAAGAGGCTTTATGCTCTTACGTCTGAAGGAACAAAAGCTTTTAAGGCAGAAGTTGCCCGTCTTAAAAGAATGCTTAGCGCAATCTAAAAGGAGATTTGAATTATGAAAGAATACAAAAGAGTTTGGAATGCTTATGCCGCATGGGATTACACAAGGGAAATTGAAGATTTGAACAAAATGTCGGACAACGGATGGCAGCTTATTAAAGGCGGTTTATTTTCCAACCGTTACAAAAAGAATGATTCAATGCGTTATCGCTATCAGCTTGATTTTAATCCAAAAATCGAAGACATGGGACGCTACATCGAAACTTTCCGTGAACAGGGCTGGGAATATATAAACTCAACTTTCAACGGCTGGCATTATTTTAGAAAACATTTTGATCAGGCCGGTGATGATTATGAAATCTACAACGATTCAGAGTCGCTCAAGGAAATGCAGTCAAAATGGCAGAAAATGGGAATTGCTCTTACAATAATAGTTGCTTTGTTTGCAATCCTTGAATTGATTTCTACAATCAGACATTTCCGCATTCATTCTGCACTTCTGACTTTGACTCTGATTATTGAAGCTTTTGTAATTGGCCGCGGTGTATTTGTTCTTCGCAATCCGCAGCGTGCCGATGGACACAAACGCAGCTGGAACGGAATGCCTGCATTTATAATAATCCTTTTGATAGGGGTTGCCGGTTCAACTGTTTTTATGGGACTTCGCGGCAGCAACAGTTTTAATACGAAAAGCCAGGATTACGCACCGATTTCTTCTTCACTTACAGATGCAGTTGACTGGGGAGAAGTAAAAATTGTTTGCCCGGATTTTTACAGTTTTGAAGCAAGCGGTTATACAAGTTCACCAATTACGGTTTGTGTGGTAAACTCTAAGTCAGGAGAAGTTGTAAGCCAGATTCGTGTGGATGCTTCTAAATCAAAAGATATCAAAAACTTTAAGGAAGAACGCAACATTCTACTTAAGCACGGAGTTTATAAACTCTATGGTTTGGATTTTGCTGGAGGAGAAATCAATCTGCATATAAGTTTGAATTAGTTTCAAGAAGTGCCGCGATTGATTGACAGGCAAATCATTGCAAGTGCAGCGGGGCAATCACTATACCAGATTGCTTCGCTTTGATTGCAATGGATGTATAGCAAAAACTTGACAGTTAAATCTATGCTGTAATACAATGCATTATAAGAGGTATATTTTATGACAAACCTTGATGAGCTTGAGGATATTTTTCTTGCAGAATAGATTGCGAAGAACATTCGGGAAGGAAAAGAAAAAGTTCACTCTCTTGACGATGTTGAAAGCGAGCTTGGTTTATGACGGTATGATGATTAAACAAGAGATTTTTTGTAAGGGTCAGAAAAATGAAAAAACTGGTACTTGTATTTTTTATGCTGATGATTTCTCTCAATGTGTATTCGGCAGATTTGAAATTTTTTCCGGACGGCACTTTCGATGAGATTTCTACCAAATGGTTTTCTGATGATCTGACCCTTCTCGACCCGGTGAGCCTGATGGATGCCGAATGTAATACCGTAAGATTTTCATGCATGGAGTCCATGACACGGAGCTATGTCGTAAAACTTTCATGGACAGATGGCGACGGCACTCTGGAAGTTTTTACCGAATCTTTTCCAAATCAGGGTGAACGGAGAATCGCTTTCCATAAAAAAGAGACCGTGCAAAAAAATAAGATAGAAGATTTTGTCAAGGCACTGGAAGAAAATGATTTTTACGAAAAACCGACAACTGAAGTTTCATCAGGATGTGACGGATGCGAATGGTTGATTGAGACAAACATCAACGGTGCGTATAAAGTTGTCTGCCGCTGGACTCCGAAATCTGGATTCATGTACGAGCTTGGAAACATGCTGATTGACATGTCCGGTGAACGGGATAGATTTGAGATGCACCAAACAAAAAACGCATGGTGGAACAATACCGACGAGTCCCGCACTGAGCTTTTCAGCAAATACGATATTGTACTGCGCCTTGGACTCAGCCTTGTGGATGGAAAAACCAGAGCCGTTTTGTATTGCATGAACATTTCTCCCGATGAAATAAGAATTCCAGATTATTACTTGAACCTAAGCATGGAAAATAGATTAAAGGACGACTGGTTCTCCTTGATGGATGAAAACGGAGGATTTTTAAAATACAAGGGTCTCATTTTTAAGCCGTCCGAAAAAACTCTTGAAGACAATATCAGATGTTTGAAGGCATACGAAATGCTGAAATTTGACATAGAGCTTTCAAAGATTCTGGATAACTACGACATTGATCCGTCAAAAAAATACATTTTATTTTACAGCGGCCCTCTCGGAGACAGCACTCCAATTCCAATCACCAGTCCCACTGCCCGCTGAAAAATGCAAATTTTATAGTCCCAAAAGCAAATTTTTCTTCTTTTGAAATTCCAAAAACTGCTTTTATAATAGAAGAATCAAATCTGGGGATGGACTGCCCCGGAAAGGAGTTTTTGGTGGAATATCTGATTGGCGTTGATTTGGGGACCAGCGGAACAAAGACGGTCCTTTTTGATTCGGACGGAAATCCATTGGCATCACGGACCATTGAATACCCTCTCTACCAACCCAAAAATGGATGGGCTGAACAGGATCCTCTTGACTGGTGGATTGCCGCACGCGATGGAATAAAATCAGTGATATCAAAAAGCGGAATCAATACAAAAGACATCAAGGGCATTGGAATCAGCGGGCAGATGCACGGTCTTGTCATGCTGGATAAAGCCGGAAATGTCCTCAGAAAAAGCATCATCTGGTGCGACCAGCGTACCGCAAAAGAGTGCGAGGAAATTACATCAAAAGTCGGAGCGGAAAAGCTGATTCAAATCACCGCGAACCCTGCGCTCACCGGTTTTACTGCAAGCAAAATCCTCTGGGTAAAAAACAACGAGCCTCAAATCTACGAAAAGTGCGCCCACATCCTTCTGCCAAAAGATTTTATCCGATATAAACTCACAGGCGAATTTGCCACGGAGGTCAGCGATGCTTCCGGTATGCAGCTTCTTGATGTTCCCAACCGCTGTTGGTCCGATGAAGTTCTGAGCGCACTTGGAATCGACAAATCACTTTTGGCAAAAGTCTATGAATCACCGGAAATCACCGGAAAAATTTCACAAACCGTTTCCGAACTTACAGGTGTCCCGGCTGGAACCCCGGTTGTAGGTGGAGCGGGAGACAATGCAGCTGCCGCAGTCGGTACAGGAACTGTCGAGGACGGAATAGCGTTTACAACACTTGGAACGAGCGGCGTTGTTTTTGCCCATACCGACAAACTTTCAATCGACCCGAAAGGAAGGGTGCATACATTTTGTTGCGCGGTTCCCGGAGCTTGGCATGTCATGGGAGTTACACAGGCGGCCGGTCTTTCGCTCAAATGGTTCCGCGACAATTTCTGCCACGAGGAAATGATTGCGGCTGACGGAATGGGAAAAGATCCTTACTATCTTATGGACAAACAGGCCGAGCGGATTCCGATTGGATGTGACCGGCTTTTGTATCTTCCGTATCTGATGGGCGAGCGTACACCTCATCTGGATCCTGATTGCCGTGGTGCGTTTTTTGGTCTTTCCGCAATGCACACAAGACAGCATCTTCTTCGTGCGGTGATGGAAGGAGTTTCATTCAGTCAGAGAGATTCCGTGGAAGTGCTCAGGGGCATGGGTGTCAAAATCAATGACATGCTTGCATGCGGTGGCGGCGGCTCAAGTCCACTCTGGAGGCAGATGCTTGCGGATGTCTATGGATGTCCTGTAAAAACTGTTGTGAGCAAAGAAGGCCCGGCTCTTGGAGTTGCAATCCTGGCTGCTGTCGGAACTGGAATCTACGGCTCTGTGCAGGAGGCTTGCAAAAAAGTAATCAAAACAAATCCGGCGCAAAATCCGATTCCAGAAAATTCTGCTGAATATGAAAAGTTCTACAGGATTTACACACAGCTTTATCCGGCATTGAAGGAGTCCTATAAAAATCTTTCCGTAATCAGTTAAAAAGATTGCGCAAGTTTTATTGTTTTTTGGGATGCTGAATCAATTTCAGCATGACGGCTAAAATATTGATTGAGGTGAATTATGAAACTAAAAATCCAGAGTGTTTTTTCAAAATCGTTTGAAAAATATGGAAAAGTTTTGACAGGCTACGACACAAAAGAGCTGCTTTCAAAACTTGAGGATTCAACCCCGATGCCTGCGGACAGCACTGTTTATGAGCCGGGCGACAATGGACTTGAATCACTTCCTGTTGCAAAAGAGTTTTCAGTCAACGCTTATGGCGGTATACCGATTCAGGTGGGCTATTGCAACGGATTCAACACGAAGCTCAACTGTTTTGAATATCACCGTGGAAGCGAGCTGAACATTCCTTCACGCGACATAATCCTGCTTCTTGCGTCGGTGGATGAAATCAAAAAAGGAAAAATCTCTTCGCGCAAGACCAAAGCTTTCCGAGTGCCTGCTGGAACCGTCGTTCAAATCTACGAAACCACATTGCACTATGCCCCCTGCTGCAATATCGATGGCGGAAAAGTTTCTGACGGATTCAGGGTCGTGATTGTTCTGCCAAAGGACACCAATACGGAGAAACCCGAAATCAGTCCGAAAAATCTGGAGGACAAGCTTCTCTGGGCAAAAAACAAGTGGCTCATTGCGCACGATGGAACGAACGAAGCCAAAAACGGCGCATGGGTAGGGCTGACAGGCGAAAATATCGACATCAGCAAAATCAGCAAGTAAATCAGCAAATAAATCTGTAAGGAGAATACAATGGAAAAAATCGAAAATATCCCAGACGTGAAATTGGGAATCATTGCGGTAAGCCGTGACTGCTTTATAATCTCGCTGTCTGAATCCAGGCGTGCGGCAATCGTAAAGGCGTTCGGCTCAAAGGGAAGTCTCTACGAAGCAAAGACAACCGTTGAAAATGAAAAGGACATGCTAAAAGCCGTTGACGAGGTTAAATCTGCCGGATGCAATGCCTTGGTCGTTTTCCTTGGAAACTTTGGACCTGAGACTCCCGAAACACAGATTGCACAGCTTTTTGACGGACCGTGCATGTTTGTTGCGGCTGCCGAAGAAACGGGCGACAATCTGATTAACGGACGCGGAGATGCATACTGCGGAATGCTCAACTGTTCCTACAATCTGAACCTGCGCCACATTCCAGCCGTGATTCCAGAATATCCAGTTGGAACTGCCGACGACATTGCAAAGATGATTGAAGATTTTATCCCAGTCGCACGCACGATAATCGGTCTGAAAAATCTGAAGATTATAACTTTTGGTCCACGCCCGCAGGATTTCTTTGCATGCAACGCACCAATCAAGGGACTTTATGATATCGGAGTGGAAATCCAGGAGAACTCTGAACTTGATCTTCTGGTCGCATACAAAGCGCACGCGAACGATAGCCGCATCCAGTCCGTTGTTGATGACATGGCAAAAGAACTTGGCGCAGACGGAAACAATTATCCGGCACTGCTTCCACGCATGGCACAGTTTGAGCTTACACTTCTTGATTGGATTGAAGCAAACAAGGGGTCAAAAAAATATGTCGCCCTTGCTGATAAATGTTGGCCCGCTTTCCCGAAAGAGTTTGGATTTGAACCATGCTATGTGAACAGCCGACTCGCAAGCCGCGGAATTCCGGTCGCATGTGAGGTTGATATTTTCGGCGCACTGTCTGAATACATTGGAACCTGCGTCACAGGTGAACCGGTCACTCTGCTCGACATCAACAACTCAGTCCCACGCGACATGTATGAAAGCGACATCAAGGGCAAGTTCAGCTACAATTACAAACTCGAAGATACCTTCATGGGATTCCACTGCGGAAACACACCGTTCTGCCGTCTGGCAAAAAGAAGCAAGCCGGGAGTCAAATATCAGCTGATTCAGAACCGTCTTCTTGAAAACGGCGGCACTCCAGATTTCACACGCGGAACTTTGGAGGGCGACATCGCGGAAGGCGAAATCACATTCTTCAGATTGCAGACAACCCCGGACACAAAACTCCAGGCATACATCGCGCAGGGAGAAGTCCTTCCGGTACCGACACGCTCGTTCGGTGGAATCGGTATTTTCGCAATCCCGGAGATGGGAAGATTCTACCGCCACGTGCTGATTCAGAAAAACTATCCTCACCATGGAGCAGTCGCATTCGGACATGTCGGAAAGTCACTGTACACAATCTTCCAGTATCTGAAAATTGCAAGCATTGATTACAACCAGCCCGCCGGAGTCCGCTACCCGACAGAAAATCCATTTGCATAAAACTGCCTGACAAATGACACTCCCCTGATCAAAACGGTCAGGGGATTTTGCTTATATAATGCCACTGTTTATGTTAAGTTTTTATAGTCAGAAATACAATATTTAATCACATAACAAGAAGTTCAAAGCCAACACAGGCTCAAGGTCTGTGCGGTTTAACTCATTGTTAAGCGGACACACACCACTGGCGTGCTTGTGTTATAAGAATAAATCCAAAACAAATTTTTCTCCTCATAAATTTTTCGCTTCGCGAAGCGAAAAGGAGCTGTCCAAAAAGAAATGGGCAGCCCCAGTGTTTTTTGGAGTACGCTATGGATAATGAAAATCAAGAATTCGGCTATGTTTATCAGTATTTTCCACATGAATTTCCGTTTGACATAAAGATGGTCAGTGCAAATCCAATCAAAATGGTCATTTTCTATGAAAATAAGCCGATATATTCGATTACAAATGAAACACAATTGAATAACGACAAAGACCGAAGGGAAGCAATCTCTCTAATGACCAGAACTTTGATGGATACCATAGACAAAGGCTTTGCGGACAGAATTGTGAACAACAGCGGCAAATAAAATTGTTTACAAGAGAATTTGAATCTTGACGGCATACTTTATCTTTGCTATATTAAAATTGTAGGTGAGCTTCCACCATATTAGAGAAGCCCTAAAAAAGCGGTGAATCTCTACCACAAAGTGAGATGCTAAAAAAGCGGCGAGTTTCTGCCATTAAGTGAAAACCAAAAAACGCAAGTTTTTATAAAGGAGTCGGAAATGGCTCCTTTTATTTTTTATAGAGGCTATATGAAGTTTTACCACATAAAAGAAGATTTCATTGCTTTCTTGCGACAGTTCGATTCAAAAGTTGCAGAAAATAAAAATCAATCTCGTCCGTATGTTGGCGTAGTACTCGAAATAAATTCTGTTAAATATTATGCACCTTTTTCTTCTCCAAAGCAGAAACATAAGAAAATGAAGAATGGAAAAGATTTTAGAAAAATAAACAATGGTATGTACGGAGCAATCAATTTTAATAATATGATTCCTGTATTAGATTCTGCATTGATAGAAATTGATATTGCAAATATTTCAGATGTAAAATATCGTCGCTTGCTACAGAATCAGTACAACTCTATCAAGGCTGATGAAAAATGTATTTTGAAAACAGCTGAAAATTTACGAAAATTAATTTTTGAAGATGAGAATAATCTTTCAGAGCATGATAGAATTGTAAAGCAAAGATGCTGCAATTTAGTTTTGCTTGAAGAAAAATATATCGAGTGGAAATAATATCGCCTAACACAGTTGGTGGAATTTTTGCGTTGCTTGGCTTTCTTGTTATTTTTTTTGGAAACACATCTTGCAAACCTCAATACAAAAAAAAGGCGCGAACCCGGAAGCAGTTATAAGTATCTTGTTTCAATACGGAATAATGCTTGAGACGCAAGTGTCTTCCCATTTGCTTCCTTTGTAAACTTCTTTTATGGTAAGGCGGATGTGCGTTGTTGGTTTTTCCAAATTAAAATACTGAAAAACAACTTCATCTTTTAATTCAATTTCAAATTTAGTTTTATTGTCAAAATCTTCAACGACGAAAGATTTTACCCTTGAATTCTTTTTGTACAAATCAAGGCGCGAAATATCAACATAACCGTTCAATATCTGCAAAGTATCAAATTTTTTATCTGCGGATATTTCAATATATTCGCCAATGCCGTTTCCAGAAACACTTTCCACCCACGGTTTATGCTTTGGATTGAATAACGGCATTGCGCTGTCCACACAATCTAATCCCAAGAAGAATTTTTTTAAGTTATCTACACTGTATACGTTTTTTCCTTCTTTTAATTCAGAGCTGGCTTTGAATGTCGTTATCGGATAGTCACGCCTTTTTATCCGATAATAATAATCATTCGCTTCACAATATCCGACATATTCGTCTACGTTATTTTTCGATGTTTTCTCAGGGTCAAAAAAATAACCGAAAAAATCATTTCCGAAAATCAAAAGCTGTTTATCATTTTTACTGAATTCAAAATAATAGCCCGAAATTCGACTTTT
>DGGQ01000150.1:561-34443 GCA_002392275.1 Treponema sp. UBA3870 | reverse complement strand
GTCTGGGAAAAGAGGACAAGGCGCTCAAGGACTCTCTTGCGGCGAGCGGAAGAAGCTCATGGCAGACACGTAACAGCGGCAGGGTATACACCGCAATCGGAATGATTCAGGATTTGCGCGTCATAATGACAAAAAAGGGAACGCAGATGGCTTTCGCAAAACTTGCGGACTTCAAGGACACAATCGACGTGACATTTTTCCCGAAGGTCTGGGAGAGTCTTTCCGACAAAATCAAAAACGAGGGGGTCTATGCGTTCAGGGGACGGGTTGACGGCACAAGGGATGTCCCGACACTGCTTGTCGAAAGTCTGGAGGATCCGTCCGAGCTGCAAAAGAAATCAATATCTTCGGTGCATATACAGATGGAGGGCGGCTTTAAAAATCCCGGCGAAATCAATGAAATGAAAGAATTTTTATTTGGCGGTCAGGGCAATTGTGTTGTATATTTTCATATAGATGTAGAAGGAAAAAGTTATATCATCAAGGCGAACACACAGATGACCACAAAATCGGACCCGGATACTGTGCAGACTCTAAGGGACATGCCGATGGTCAAGGATGTCTGGTGCGAATGACCCTTGCTGGATTGTTCGGTGTTTCCCTTGAAATTTTTTTACTGGAGATGAAATATGTTTAACCCACTTTTTTTGATACTCAGCATACTTTCTGCGGCGGTATCCATTTACGCAATCCTGTGTGTGATTCGAATAATACTCACATGGATTCCCCCGGCGAGCGGCAACGGATTCACGAATTTTCTTGCAAAAATCTGCGACCCCTATCTGAATCTGTTTAAAAATATAAAGTGGCTCAGATTCGGCGGCTTTGATTTGAGTCCCGCGCTTGGATTGTGCATACTTAGTGCGGTATCGACACTGCTTGGAAGTTTTTCCGGAGGATTTTCGCTAAGCCATCTGATTCAGACCATCGTTGGACTGGCGTGGAACATGGCGAACTCCGTATTGATTTTCATAACCGTGGTTCTGATTGTCCGTCTCGTAACCATATTGGTAAACAAGACCACGTACACATCAAATCCGTTTTTGAATGCCATAGACTCATCGCTTGGTGCTGTGGCGGGCCGCATGTCCAGACCTTTTATGAAAAACGCAAACTACAAGTCCCAGCTGGTTGCAGCAATCATTGCGCTTGTGGTTGCATCTCTTGTCGGTTCCCTGGTCATATCCACACTGTGCAATCTGATTGGCCTGATTCCTGTTTGATTCGAGCGGATTTGCAAGGGGGGATTTGATTGAAGATTGGTGATTTGGGTGCTGCGGTGGAAAATCTTCCGGGCGTGGGACCTTCAACGGCTAAACTTTTTGCCAGGATGAACATCTTCACGGTTTCGGATTTGCTACAGACTTATCCACGGGACTATGAGGACAGGACACGGCGAGTTTTGCTGAAGGATTTTGCGCAGTCGAAAGTCCATACGGTGTGCAGGGTTGTCTCCCACGACTGGTTCGGCTACGGAAAAATGCGGACGCTCAAGATTTTTATAAGCGATGGTTCCGCTGATGCAGTCCTTGTCGCATTCAACAGACCCTTTCTTGAAAAATCGCTTCCGGTGGGGAGCATTGTTCTTGTCACCGGAAAATTTGATGTCCGCTACAACCAGCTCCAGTCAACATCGTTCGAGGCGGAAAAACTTTCGTCCGAAGGCGAGCTTGAAGATTTTTTGCAAAAGGACATTCCTGGCTCCGGTGTTCTTCCGGTCTATCCTTTGACGGAGGGACTCTCCCAAAAAAATTTCAGAAAATCAGTTTCCGCGGCCATGAGGCTTTATGGTCGTGCAGTTGATGACGAGATACCGGCGGACATTATAAAGGAAAGAAAACTTCTGAAAAAGGCGGACGCAATCAGGATGATTCATTCGCCCGAAAATCTGGAGCAGCTTGCTCTTGCCCGGCGGACACTTATCTACGAGGAGCTTTACCATTTTGAATACAGGATGGCGCAGAGGACTCTTGACCACCGTGGCGTTCTCCCGACTCTGGACCAGGCGGCTGTTTTTGATTCAGTGTCACCGGATTCGCAAAATCCACAGAATCCACCTTCGGCTGCCCCATATTTCCAGTCCCCGCAGATTGGAACCGAGGCTTTTGAAAAACAGCTTTCCCCAAAGCAAAAACTTTTGTACGAAAGGCTCCCGTTCAAATTGACCGACGGACAGATGGCTGCCATTTATGAGATGAACCAGGACATAGACAAAAGCCAGAGCGAGTGCAATATCATGCGGACCAGTCCCGAAAAACTGGAGCGTCCACCGTTTTCAATGCAGCGTCTTTTGCAAGGTGATGTCGGTTCAGGGAAAACTTTGGTCGCATTTTTTGTCTGCCTTAGAACCATAGACTACGGCGGCCAGTGCGTTTTTCTTGCCCCGACTGAACTTTTGTCACGCCAGCATGCCGAGAACGCCGCAAAACTTTTGGAGCCGGTGGGCGTGAAGGTCGCATTCCTTACCGGGAATCTGAAATCCTCCAGCCGCCAGACACTTTTGAACGCGCTCAAGGACGGAAACGTGGATATCGCGGTGGGAACGCACGCTCTTTTTAGCCACAACGTCCAATACAAAAGCCTTATGCTCGCGGTAATCGACGAGCAGCACCGTTTTGGTGTCACACAAAGGGAGTCCATAATCGCGAAGGGAAGAATCAGCGAGGGAAAGATTGCCCACAGCCCCGATGTCCTTATGATGAGCGCGACCCCCATTCCACAGACACTTGCGCTTACGGCGTTTGGGGATTTGGACATAACGACAATCCGCACAATGCCACAGGGACGGAAGGCCATAAAGACATATCTGACGGTCATGGGAAAGGAGAACGATGTTTACAGGGCTGTCCACAGGGAACTTGCGGCGGGACACCAGGCATATTTTGTATACCCGCGTATTTCGGAAGGCGACATGCTGGACGGTGGTGACGATGGTGGACTCAAATCTGCCGAGGAGATGTACAATTTTTTAAACCAGACCGTCTACCCGAATTTTTCGTGCGCCCTGATTCACAGCAAGATTGACGAGGACGGACAGACCAAAATCCTCCAGGACTTTCGCTCAGGAAAAATCCAGGTTCTTGTTGCTACGACGGTTGTTGAAGTTGGAGTCGATGTTCCGAATGCCACCTGCATTGTTATTGAACATGCTGACAGATTCGGACTTGCGGAGCTTCACCAGTTGCGGGGCCGTGTTGGCCGTGGAGATTTGCAGTCCTACTGTTTTTTGATTTATGGAAAAAATATAACGGAGGACGGAAAGCAGAGAATGAAGGCCATCCGAAACAATTCCGATGGATTTGTGATTGCGGAGGAGGACCTTAAGCTTCGCGGACCAGGACAGATGGGCGGCACAATGCAGTCTGGATATTTGACTCTTGGTATTGCTGACCTGACCCGCGACCGCGATTTGCTAAGGCTTGCAAGATACGATGCGTTTACGAAAGTGCGTGAAGAAAATCTACCACAAATCTCCGGCATGAAAACTGTAGATAAATGCAACACATGAGCGGGTCCCAGTTGACGGCAAAAAACAGGATTTCTTCCCCAATGGGGCCCCTTCCTATTTTTTGCCTACGTCCCACTCCTGTGTTGCATAAGTCCATTGTTTTTATCATGCCGAAGCCCTGTTGTTTTTTTTAGGGAATGGTCGTTGTTCATGCAGACCAATGTTTCTTATAGAAATGTATTGTTTGTTCATGCAAATCGGTCCCCCCAAAAACAAAAGTTTTCAGGACCTCAGCATCATTTTAAACAGATGTGCGGAACGACATCTTTTGTGGATGCGTCGAGTCTGACAAACTTGGTTCAACAGGCGGAAGCGGGTGGCTGGAACGAAAAAAATCTGCACAAGCGCAAGCGCGGAAGCCTTTTTTCGGGACGGACACACGCTGGGAGCCTGTTCTAAACTAATTTTGTTGGACTCGACATTTTTTTACTCACCAGAATCCGTTCCGCATAGATACTTTGGTTTCCATGCGGAAGCCCTAAACATGCATTAGGCGACGTAGGCTTCCAGTTTTGCAATCCTTACCGGGTGCTGCATCCTTCCAATGGCCCTGCGCTCAATCTGGCGGATTCTCTCTTTTGTCAGATTGCATACATCGCCGACTTCCTTGAGTGACATTGGTTTTTCGCCGGTAAGACCATAGCGCAGACGGAGAACCTTTGCTTCGTTCGGGCGAAGTGTGTTGAGTACTGCCGAAATCTCTTCCTTCATTGAATTGTTGATTGCCATTGCGTCTGGACTTTCGGAAGCAGTGTCCTCAATGAAATCACCGAGCTGGTGGGTATCGTCGCTCTTCAGTGTAACCTCCGAGTCAAGGCTTATCATGTCTTTAGAAATGTTGAGCATCTCGCGGACGTGTGAGGCCTCCATGCCAAGCATTTTTCCAATCTCGGCAATCTCTTTTTCTTCAGATTTTTCGTGTCCTATGATTCTGCGTGCGTTCTCAATCTGTGTAAGCTCATTCGCCCTGTTCTGCGGGAGTCTGATTGCGCGACCCTTTTCGCAGATTGCCTTCATTATTGCCTGCCTGATCCACCAAACCGCATAGGAAATAAAGTGGTATCCCTTTCCAGCGTCAAACCTGTCGATTGCGTTCAAAAGTCCTATGTTTCCTTCGTTCACCAGGTCCGAAAATTCAAGACCACGGTTCTGGTACTGCTTTGCGATGTTCACAACAAAACGCAGATTCGCGCGCACTATTTTTGCTCTGGCATCCTTGTCTCCGGCTGCGGCTTTTTTTGCCAAATCGTTCTCCTCTTCGCGTGTCAGAAGCGGGATTTTTCTGATTTCATTGAGATACATTTCCATAATCGACTTTTCGTTCGCCATTTTTTTGCCTCCGGATTTCGGTATAAGGCCTGTTTGACAAATGCCTGTCTTGCAGGTCTACTTTCTATGCAAGATTTACAGCAAAAATCGTGCCAAGTTTTGAGATGCGTTTAAAATCAGCGGAAAACGTAAAAATCTACCGGAAATGACAATTTTTGTTCGTCTGTCCTGAATTGTTTTGGTCCATTTTGGAGTGCCGTCGGGATTTTTTTTAAGTGGTGGGTCAAAATGATACAGTAAAATGAGGGATTCTGGCAAACTGAGCCAAAAAAGAACAGCGGGAACCGTCCAATCAAAAATGGCAGTCCCCGCCGCTTGATTTGTGGATAAATTACTCGACAACCGCGATGATGTCGGAAGACTTGAGGATAAGATAGTCCTCTCCGTCTATCTTGATTGCGGTTCCTGAATACTTGTCGTAGAGAACCTTTTCACCAACTTTTACAGTGATTTTTTCTTTTTCAGTTCCAGGTCCAACGGCCACGACTTCCGCCTGCTGGGTTTTTTCCTGCGCAGTTTCCGGGATATAAAGTCCTCCCGCAGTTTTTGTTTCCGCCGCCGCCTGTTTTACAAGAACACGGTCTGCCAAAGGTCTGATTTTCATAATTTCCTCCAAATATGTTTAGGGATTTTGATTCCCAATATTTTCAGAGCTACCTCTAAAGCGCTAAGTCTTAGGGGTTCCCTATTCTCTATATGGTAGAAGTTAATAAAATAAATTGCAAAGGTCAAATTTTTTTTAATGGAATTTCCACGGAAAGATTAACAATAACCTAACATTAAATTAGTCCAATCTATGGCGAATTTATAGAAAAAAAATCGTTTATGATGTAAACTGAACGGAATGGACCTGATGTGGAGCTTAGGGAAACACTGAAAAATCCGAATGTTGATTAATGCTTCCCGTATCAATCAGCATTTTCTTAAGTTTCCATGCAGGTTTAACAAAAAAATTGGCAGGGGAAAATCTTCTCTGTTTTGGAGATATAGATGATACAGGTTGAACATGTTTCTCGCAGGTTCGGGACGTTCCGGGCCGTGGATGACATCAGCTTTGATATACAGACTGGCGAAATTGTCGGTCTGCTTGGACCAAACGGTGCCGGAAAAACAACGACCATGCGAATGATAACTGGTTTTCTGGAACCTTCCGACGGCTTCATAAAAATTGACGGCCAGAATGTGGTGGACTACCCGGTGGAGACGAAGGCAAAAATTGGATACATGCCCGAGTCGGCTCCGCTTTACGGCGAAATGATTGTGGAGGACTATCTTTCCTACATAGCCAGAATGAATGGATGCGACCCGTCCAGCAGAATCCCGGAGCTTGTTGAAATCTGCGGACTAAAAGAGGTTATGCACAAAAACATATCCGAGCTTTCACGTGGAAACAAGCAGAGGGTGGGGCTTGCCCATGCTTTGATGGGAAATCCTGAAATCCTGATTCTCGACGAACCGACAAGCGGATTGGACCCGAACCAGGTCAGCGAGGTGCGCTCGTTGATTAAAAAGATTGGCGAAACAAGGACCGTAATCATATCGACGCACATACTTAGCGAAGTTGAAATGCTGTGCAGCCGTGTAATCATTATTTCAAAAGGAAGAAAGGTTGCTGATTCCTCAACGCAGGAACTTCGGGAGCATTACGGACATTCCGGGCTTGTGCGCATGGCTGTTGACGCTCCGTCCGAAACCCAGCTCAAACAAAAACTTATGATGATTAGCGGCGTTGATTCGTGTACTGTCGGCGAGGATTCCGAGGGATTCTTGCTTGCGACGGTCGGTGTAAAAAATGACGAGGAGATTCGTCCACGGCTTGCCAGGGCAATTGTTGAGAGCGGCTGGGATTTGTTTTCGCTTGACATGCAGAAAAACAGTCTGGAGGATGTGTTCAGGGCTTTGACAACGGGAGGTGAAGACAAATGAGTGATGAAAAAAAATCTGATGTGAACGGGACTCCAGAGTTTTCCCCCGATTCAGCGAGCGCGGCTTTGAGGGCTGCGTTTCTGGAGCTTTCAAAATCTGCGTGGGATATTGAGAAGGAAATAAAGGTCAGCTCCTCGGAGATTTTTGATGCGGCTGATGAAGAAAAAAAGACATCCGCGATTGTCTCCGGCGATGAAAAAAAATCCGATGAAAATATTTTGGAAGACATAATCACCCAGGAGAAGCCGAAAAAAAAGCGTGGAAGGAAACCCAAAAATAGTTCAGCCAGTGTAAAAAAGACCATCGAAACTCCGCCTGCTGATTCTGTGCCACAGGATTCGCCGCTTGCTGATTCTGAACCTGTTGATTATGAACCTGCGGAAGAAAAAATTGATGCGGTGGAAAATGCTGCTTCCGAAATCTACCGGGAGACTGAAACTGTAAAATACGAGGAATCCATCGAGGAGCCTGTTCCAGAGACAGTGGCTGTTGTTCCTGAGGAAAATGCTTCTGTCAAAATCAAAAAGGAGCGTAAAAATGTTTTTGGATTTTTCAAAGGCGTGCAGCAAAAAGTAAAGACCGCGATAGAAAAAAAATCCACAGAAAAATCCACCGAAAAAGAATCGGAAAAGGAAGTTCCCGAATCCAGCGAGGAGGCTCCAATTGTTGAATCGGAAAACTATCGGGAGCAGCTTTCGGATTCTGAGATGGGGGAATCTGAGATGGAGGAATCTGTGGAAATGTCCGCTGAAAAATCTTTTGATGAATCAGTTGCGGAACCAGAATCTTCTATAGAATTGGAACAGAATGAAAATTACGATACGGAAACCTATTCCCAAAATCAAGATGAGGAAGTGGAAGCTGCCCCGGTCGAAGTTCCTGCTGTCAAAGCTGAAATCAAAAAAAATGTGCCGCAAAAAAAACTTGGGCCGAGCTATTGGCAGAGGATGTTTGAACCCGAGGACCGTTCCCAAAAATCAACGACGGGTCTCTGGCGAACAATAATGGGACGCGAGCTTAAATCATATTTCACAAGTCCGATTGCGTACATTGTCACAGTCTGCTTCCTTCTTCTGTCTGGATTTTTATTTTTCCCGACGTTTTTTCTGGATGACCGTGCCGAGCTGAGATATTTTTTCCAGAATCTTCCGGTGCTGTTCAGCCTTTTCATTCCTGCCATGACGATGAGACTGTTTTCGGAAGAAAAAAAGAGCGGCTCTCTTGAAACATTGATGACGCTCCCTGTCACAAGCCTTGATGTGGTTCTTGGAAAATATTTTGCCGCATTGATTTCATCTCTTTTCATGCTGCTTCCAACTTTGTCCTATCTGATTGCCTGCAATATTTTTGGACATCCAGACGCTGGACCAATCTGGGGTGGATACATTGGAGCCGTTTTCCTTGCCGCATCATTTTGCGCGATTGGTCTTTTCAGCTCGTCCATAACGAACAACCAGATTCTCTCCCTGTTCATCGCACTGGCAATCTGCATTTTCCTGACCTTTGTAAGTTCGTTTGTTGTTCTGCTTCCTCCGTTCCTTGCGAATATGCTTACATTCATTTCCGCGTCCAGCCATTTTGATTTCATCGCGCGTGGAATTTTGGACAGCAGGGATTTGATTTATTTTGTTTCCGTCACCGTGTTATTTGTTGCACTGACGGTCCGCCGATTGAACTGTGCAAGGAAGGGAAAATAAAATGAAAAATACAAACGAAAAAATTCCTTTTGGCGAAAAAATCAAATCAGCCTTTGGAAAATTCGCAGAAAGTTTTTTAAAGTTTATAAGAAGTCCGTCGGGCATTTTTGCTCTGTTTGTTGTTGTACTGGTTTTGATAAATCTGGTCGCATCGAGGGCTTTTGTCCGTCTGGATATTACGGCTCCAAAATCATATTCGCTTTCCGCTTCGAGCAAGGAGATTGTCAGGACCATTGACGAGCCTCTGACTGTGAGGGTTTTCTTCACATCAAATCTGAATGCTCCATATTCTTCGACATATCAATATATAAAGGACATACTTTCTGAATACAAATCCGCTGGAAACAAAAATTTTTCCTACGAGTTTTTTGATATGAACAAGGAAGAAAATCAGCAGCTCGCGGCAACTTATGGCGTACAGCAGATGCAGATTCGCGAAATCAAAAACAACGAGATGGGATTCAAGAACGCCTACATGGGAATGGTGGTTTCCTATTCGGACCAGAACGAGGTTTTGAATGGACTTACATCGAGCGATGGAATTGAATACAAAATCACGGGCGCAATCAACAAGGTCATATCGAACACAAACGCATTGCTTGGTCTTTCGGACAATGTGCGGATAAGCCTTTACCAGTCGTCCGGTCTAAAAAAATATGTTGATGGATTTGATGAGCTGGAACCAACCGTGAAATCTGCCGTCGCTTCCCTGAATCAAAAATACGAGGACAGGATTGTTCTGGATGTAAAAAATCCTTCCGACGATGAAATTGAAAATCTGATTGAGAGGTTTGGAGTTACAACATATCAACTGGAAAATGATGATGGCTCCACCGAACTTGGAACGCTCTGCCTTGTTCTTGAGAATGATGGAAAAAGCCGCGTTGTTCCTGTGCGGATTGGACAGGGACTTTCGTTTGCCGAGGATGGCTCGCTTGTTTCCCATTTCAACATCCAGGGCCTTGAAAATTTGTCCGCCTCCGTTGATGAAAGTCTGAAGGCTCTTGCATCAAATGTCACGTCAGTTGCGTACATCACAGGGCATGGGGAGCTTGCACTTTCCGATGACCAAAATGGAGCCGCCGTTCTTTCCGAAATTCTTTCCGAGCATTATTCGCTGAAGGAAGTAAATCTTTCTGATGACGACATTCCTCTTGACGTTTCTTGCGTGATGATTAACGGACCAAAATCCAAATTCGCAGAGACGGAACTTTACAAGCTGGACCAGTTCCTTATGAACGGCGGAAACCTTTTGATGTTCCTTGATCCCTTTGATTCAAATCCGACACAAAATGAAATGGGAATGCCGAACTATGTTCCGCTGGATACGGGGCTTGACACTTTGCTGAAAAAATATGGACTGACATTCAATAGTGAATATGTGATGGATGAAATGTGTGCTCAGACTTCTGACCAGTGGACCGGGAAAACAGTGGACCTCTACTATGCCCCGATGCTTGAAAGCGAATGTCTGGACCAGAAAAATGCCGTCACAAAAAATCTGGGCTACGTAATGTTCTTCCTCCCGGGTTCGATAGATGCGGGCGAGGCCGAAAAAAATTCTGGTGAAAAAGTTTCCGTTCTTGCAACATCTTCCGCAAAATCTTGGGCTGAAAAAGAAAACTTTATTTTGGACCCAAACTATATTGTTCCACCAAGTCCAAAGGATGAAAAAAAATATAATCTTGCCGTTCTTGTTGAAGGAAAATTTTCAAGCGCGTTTGATGCCGCACCGAAGGATGAAGAAAAATCTGCTGCCAAAAGTGAAGATGAATCTGAAGTTGAATCCGAATCAGAAGAAAAGACTGCCGAGGAATCTATTTACAAATCTTCAACGCATCTTGCAAAATCTGTGCAGGCCGGGAAAGTTTTGCTTGTCTCATCGTCATACATCACTGGACCGTACCTTGGACAGTCAATTTTCCAGAACACGGGAATCTTTGTTGAAAATGCGGTTGACTATATGAGCGGAAACGAGGACCTGTGTTCAATGCGCACAAAGGGACTTTCTCTTGCGACTCTTGATGTAAAGTCAAACGGATTTGCAAATTTCGTAAAATATTTCAATGAAATTGGTCTTGCTCTTATAGTCGCGCTCGTAGGACTTGTCGTGATATTGATGAGAAAAAAACGCCGCTCGCTGATTCGCCAGAGATATAATCCGGGTGACAGTCGGGAGGAAGCAAAACCTGTTATGAAAGTGAAGACATCAAAGAGGGGAGGACAGAAATGAGTAAGACCGCATTAAAAAAATCAATACTTTTTGGCTTGGCATTGGTCTTGCTGCTGGTCTATTTTTTGCAGCTTTCGCTTACCGGTCGAACAAAGGACAAGACAATTTATTTGAACAAGGATGTTGACAGGGTGACAATCGAAAAGCGCGGCGGAAACATTTGTCTGGAAAAAATTGACGGTGAATGGAAAATCAGCGCGATGGAAAATATGGAACAGAAGTTCTCCACCGAGGAAAATCCAGTGCAGAATATTGTGGACGCTGTTTCAAAAATACATCTGCTTGGAACTGTCAGCAGCGGAAGTGCGAATCGGGTCCAGCGTTATGGACTTGACGATGAGTCAAAAATTTCTGTCATGGCCTATGGGAAAAACAAACTCCTCCGCACTGTCTTTGTAGGAAAAAACTCCGGCTCTGGAAGTCAATGCTATGTGCAGATTGATGGGAAAAAATCTGTCATGGTTGCTGATGGCGCGCTCCAGTCCGTGTTTGACAAAACAATTTCAAATCTGAGGAACAAGACACTTTATGAAATTGCGTCGGACAGCATCTCTTCTGTAAGAATAAAAAATGGCGAGCGTGAATTTGAGCTTCTCCTTGATCAGGTGGAGACAATTGATTCTGATGTCTTCAAAGTTTCAAACCAGCGCACCGAATGGAAACTTGCAAAGTCGCCGGACGACATGGTTGATGTTGTTCTTGACCAGGGCAATGTTGGAACTTGGATTGCGAGCCTTTCAAGCATGAGTGTCTACCAGTGGTGCGAGCCTTATGTAAATGTTCCCGACCGTGCTCCCGACATTGAGGTTGAGATTGCCGTTGGCGGAATGATTTATTCAATCAACATGTACAGCGAGGATGGCGACAAATATCTTTGTTCATCAAACCAGAGCGAAGGACTATTTTACATTTTGAGTTCCACCGCAAGTTCCTATGTAAAAGATTTGAACGACCTGATTGTAAAGTTTGAGCCTCCAGCCGAGGTTTTGGAAGCTGAGGAGTAGCGTATGATTGATATTGACGAACAGAAAAAAATTGCCGTCCTGATTGATGCGGACAATACTCCGGGAAAAAAATTGAAACCGATTTTGCAGGAGATTGCGGTCCACGGACACATAATCACAAAAAGGGCTTACGGGGATTTTACAATCCAGACGCTGAAAAACTGGAAGGATGATTTGAACAACAACGCCGTCATTCCGGTCCAGCAGTTTGCATACACGCAGGGAAAAAATTCCAGCGACTCCGCGATGATTATTGATGCGATGGATTTGCTCTACACCGGAAAATACGATGCGATTGCACTTGTCACAAGCGACTCGGATTTTACAAAACTTGCTACCCGCCTGAAGGAAAGCCAGATTTATGTTTTCGGCGTTGGTCAGAAAAAAACTCCTCAGTCTTTTGTAAACGCATGTGACGATTTTATATACATCGAAAATCTGAAGGAAGTTGATGACGAAGATGATTCCGCTCCTGTGCAAAATGACAAGCCTGCTGAAATAAAACACCACAAGCCGGCCAAAGGACTGGGATTTTTCAAGCGCAATAGCGAAACTATGACAGACCGCCAGTTCCGGAAGATTTTCAAACTCTTGATGAAGGCCTACGAAACTTATGCGAACGAAGACGGCTGGGCAGATGTTAGTGCCGCTGGTTCATACTTCAAGCGACAGGATCCAGGCTTCGACACGCAGGACTATGGATTTAGAAAACTTTCCGATTTGATTGAATATCTGGATGACGATTTTGAAATCCAGAAAGTTCCGCTTTCAAACAGCAGGCGCGGACATTCAATTTTGTATTACAAGCCGAGGGAAAAATAATCACAGCACCCTCCGCGTAAATAAAAAAGGGGACCGACGCTTGTACAAATCGTGGTTCCCTTTTTTCAGTATCTTGTAAAAAAGTATTTCACTCCACCGGAGCCGCGGGAAGCGATGTATCCTGAACGGCTGCCATCTTTTTATCATCATGTGCGTATATCGCTTTCAAAATAATTGGCGTGGCAATGGAGCTTACAATTATCAATAAAATTACTGATGTGAAAAATGCGTGGTCAAGTATTCCTTCTGTCAGACCTCTCTGCGCCACAATCAATGCGACTTCCCCGCGAGTCATCATGCCGCATCCGATTTTCAGGCTGTCACTGAAATTGAACCTGCAAAGTTTTGCGACCGCACCGCATCCGACAACTTTTGACAACATTCCGACAACGACAAATGCGAGCGAAAAAAGAAGAATGGAAGTGTCCAGAGTCCTAATGTTTGTCTGCAATCCGATTGAAGCAAAAAAGATTGGTCCAAAAAGCATGTATGAGTTTACGTCCATTTTGCGTGAAATGTAAGACGAATCTTTTGTTGAGCAAAGGATTACCCCCGCTATGTATGCGCCCGTTATGTCCGCGACTCCGAAAAAATGTTCCGCAATGTATGAAAGCGAGAACGCAAGCGCAAGTCCGACAATCGGAATACGCCTTGTGTGGCTGTGTTTTTTTTCGTAGAACTTGAAGATTTTATAAAAAATGTAGCCCACTACAATAGAAAGAACAAAGAATAAAAGTGTTGAAAGAATGACTTTAACGATGCTTCCAACCTGGTCCCCTTCACCCGCGTTTGATGGATTCAAGCTGATTACGAATGTCAGAACGACAATTCCAATCACGTCGTCAATTATTGCCGCGCTTACGATTGTTGTTCCGACCATTGTAGAAAGTTTTCCAAGTTCCTTCAGAGCCTGCACCGTTATGCTGACAGATGTTGCGGTAAGAATCGTTCCAATAAAAAGTCCCCTGTAAAATTTCTGCGACCCAATTTCGCCGAATCCGTAGAAGCACATGAACAAAAAAGTCCCGGCAACCAAAGGAACCGCAACCCCGGAACACGCAAGCAGAGTCGCCTTAAGCCCGGATTTTTTCAGGTCGTTTATATTTGTGCCAAGCCCTGCGTTGAACATCAGCATGATTACGCCAATCTCCGCCATGCCGCCAAGAAAATCGGAAGGCTGAACCCATCCAAGAATGCTTGGTCCAATCAAAAGTCCCGCGATGATTTCGCCCGCAACCTGTGGAGCCTTGAGTTTTCTGGCGATGAGTCCAAAAACTTTTGCAAAAATAATGATGATGGCAAGCTGCCTGATTAATTCCAGTTTGTTCATAAAAACCTTCTTTACTGTCCGTTAAATTTTAAGCCCTCAGCAATTTTGAAAACTGATTCTACTACTTATGCTCAAAAAACTCAACGGCACAAAATTTACGCCGCTTGTTTGGCGATGCTTTCCAGTGCGGAAACAAGATATGGAATTTCATCTTTTTTTAAGGCAGAATAATTTACGACCAAAACTGTCCGTCCATTTTTTTCTTGAACATTTTTGCCGTCCAGATAAAAATCATCCAGCTGTGCAATTTTGATTTTCCGTTCAAAAAGCTCTTCCCTGATTTCTGATTTTGTTTTTTCCGTTTCTATTTCCAGCAAAAAGTGCAGCCCGGAATTTTCTTCTAAAATTTTTGAATTTTTTGAAAGGGAACTTTTTTCAATTGCCTGAATCAAAGCGTTCCTAAGATTCCGGTAGATGTTTCTCATTCGTGAAATGTGTTTTTCAAGATGTCCGCCGTCAATAAAATCTGCGAGAATCAACTGGTCAAGCGCGGGAACTGGGCATGAGTAGATTCCAATTTTTTTTGTGAAACTTTCAATAATTTTTTTGGGCAGAACCATGTACGAGATTCTGAAAGAAGGTGAAAGTATTTTTGAAAAAGTGTTCACGTAAATAACCGAGCCGGTGGAGTCCGAATACTGCAATGGCGGCAATGGTTTCCCGTTGAACCGGAACTCGCTGTCGTAGTCATCTTCGATTATAAATCTGCCAGTTTTTTTTTCGCACCAGTCCAAAAGTTCCAGCCTTCTTTTTATTCCCATGACGCTTCCAGTTGGAAAGTGGTGGTTCGGTGAAATGTGGATTACGTCTGCCTTTGTTTTTAGAAGTTTTTCAACGCACATTCCGTCTCCGTCGGTCTGTACGGCTATGGTTTTCACTCCATTCAGCTCGAAGATTTTTTTTACTTTTGGATAGCCCGGGTTTTCCACCGCAAAAATTTTATTGCGTCCCAAAAATTGAGCGAGCATTGAGTAAAGTGATTCCGTTCCAGCTCCGACCACAATCTGTTTTTCATCGACTGACATCCCGCGGAAATCCGAAAGGTATTTTGCAAGGGCTGACCTAAGCTGCTCCGTTCCAAAAACCGAAGCGCGTTCCAAAAGCGTGTGCGACTGTCCGTTCAAAATTTTTCGTGCAATCCTTGCCCAAAGCGAGAACGGGAATTTTTCTTCGGTGACGGAATTGCTTGTAAGGTCGATTAAATTTTTTTCATCATCTTTTGATTCTGCCTCTGTTTTTGACGATGAAGTTTTTTTTGTAATCCTGTCTGCATCCGCCTTAATTGCGCTGCTAATTATTTTGTTGTTCTTTATGTCGGTAACAAAAAATCCTTTTTTTTCAATTGAATAAATCCACCCTTCGTCAATGAGCTGCTGGTATGCTGTCTGCACGGTTATTATGCTTACTCCGAGATGGGTCGCAAGATTTCTTTTTGAAGGAAGCTTTTCTCCTGAAACAAGAATCTCATTTTCAATCTGATGCTTTATGCTCAGATAAATCCATTCCCATAATGGAATCTTTTCGCGGCCTTCAAAATTTATCGTTATCATCTGTTTATCCTTAAAAATCTGGTATTATCAAAATTAACAAAAATTGAGTATATAAACAATACCAGATTTTGTGATATTTTTCATTAGGATTCATTGAGTTCTCTGGAGGTAATTATTATGGATACAAGACTTTTGACGATTCAGGACATTTCATGCGTGGGACAGTGTTCTCTTACTGTAGCTTTGCCGGTTGTATCGGCCTGTGGAATAGAGACCGCCATTCTTCCCAGCTCTGTTCTTTCAAATCATACTGCGCAGGGATTTTCTGGATGGACATTCCACGACCTGACCGATGACATGCCGAAGATTCTGGAACGCTGGCTTAAGGAAAATATTTCTTTCAGCGCATTCTACACGGGTTATGTAAGTCCTTCACAGATTCCTTACATCCTTGAGATAATAGAAAAGACAGGTCGTGAAAATGCACTGAGAATCGTTGATCCTGTAATGGCCGACAACGGAAAAATGTACGCCGGATTTGACGATGATTTTCCACAGGAGATGAAAAAGCTCTGCGTTGGTGCGGATGTAATTCTCCCGAATCTTACTGAAGCCTCATTCCTTCTTGGAGTTCCTTATGTCGGAAACAATTATGACAAGGCCTATATCGAAAACATGCTGAAATCACTCCATGCGCTTGGTGCAAAAAATGTTGTGCTCACTGGTGTAAGTTTTGATGAAAAGAAACTTGGGGTTGCAAGCTACGACGGAAAAAATGTGGAATACTATTTCACAGAAAAACTGAACGTTTCAATGCACGGAACAGGAGATGCCTACGCATCAGCATTTACGGGAGCACTGCTCAGGGGAAAAAACTTGAACGAAGCTGCCGCAATCGGAGCAGATTTTGTTGTCGAGTCAATCAAAAAAACAATCGATGACAAGGATCACTGGTACGGCGTGAAATTTGAAAAGGCCCTTCCTTATCTTATTGAAAGGCTTGAAAAATAATTTTCGATAACTGCTCACATTGTTTGTCTAAAATCCTTCGGACTTAATTTCCGGGGGATTTTTTTCATCTTACCGTTTCTAAAAAAAAATCGAAATTTGTTGCACGATAGCCATTCTTGTAGTAAACTTAAGTAAACCTCTAAAATATCTGCAATCTCTAAAAACTCTTATTCAAGATTTTTTTTAGGTTGCCGTTGATTTTAAAAACCCGGAATTACGTGTTTTTAAATATCGCGTTTTCAAGGTTTCCTATAATTTTTCAGACTCAATTTTAATGAGGCAATACAAAATGGCAAAAAAAGAACTGGACAGATTTGACACCCATGCCCGGAAAAACATGAGGCTTTCTACAAAACTCATCGGGCTTATCGGAGGATTCATACTGTTTGGATGCGCAGTCGTTGCGGCTATATCCCTTACGGTATTTCACAGCAAGCTCATTGATTTCACCAAGGACGAGCTTTCCTATAATAAAGATGGTGCGATGACGGTCATGCAGGACTGGATTTCAACTCTCGCAATTTCCGCCGACCTCCTTTCGGATTCATCTTATGTGGACAGTGCGCTTTATAATCCGGGTGACAAGGGCATTGAGGCATACCTTAAAGGCAAAGTCGATTCCATAGATCTCGGATTTCTGGCGGTGATTGATACAAACGGAAAAGTCGTCTGCACAAGCGGATATGAAATCAGCGAAGGAAGCAATCTTTCGTCCCTGGCCTGCGTTTCCCATGCGCTTAAAGGTGAGGCGTACAAATCTTATGAGGCGGTAGGGGCATTGAGTTTTGCGGCTCTTGCGACAAGCCCGATTTATAACGGCGACAATGTTATAGGATGCGTGCTTTCCGGTTATGATTTGACCGACGGATATTTCATCGACCTTATGCAGGCTGGCTATGACGTTGAGTGTTCAATATTCAGAGGCTCTTTCAGGGTTGAATCCACAATCGAACAACTTGAAGGAAAGGAACTCGGAAATCCTGAAATTGAAAACACGGTTCTTGTAAAAGGTGAGGATTACAACGGAGAGAACAAGCTTGACGGAATCCGTTATTATTCCACATATCAGCCGCTCAAAGATCAGGATGGAAAAATCAGCGGAATGCTTTTCATTGCAAAGAGTACGGAAGTTGTCGGAAAAATCCGCAGAACAACGATTTTCATTGTCATTCCGATTTGCGCCGTTCTTGTCGTAGTGCTTTTGGTTTTGAGCTACATCTTCATACATTGGCTCATGTGGAGAATCTACAATGTAACGAACTTCCTCAAAGAACTTGAAACAGGGGACGCTGATCTTACGAAGCGGTGCAAACTTTTCATCCGGGACGAAATCGGCGACCTTGTAATCCACTTCGATCTCTTCCTTGACAAACTCCAGCAGATTATGCGCGACGTTCAGACATCAAAAGTCAACCTCAATGATTCTGGAAACAAAATGACCAAGAGTGCGGAAAACACTGCGGGCGCAATTTCGGAAATCATATCGAACATAGGGGACATATCCAACCAGATTAAAAATCAGGGCGGAAGCGTAACCCAGGCTGCCGATGCTGTCAACGACATAACCCAGAACATCAAGGGGATGAACGGTCTTATTGAGAGCCAGTCAAATGGAGTCAATGAGGCTTCCACGGCTGTTGAGCAGATGATTGGAAATATTTATTCCGTAAACAAATCCGTCGATAAAATGGCGGATTCATTCCATGCTCTTTCTTTTGATGCGCAGACAGGATTCAACAAACAACAGGACGTGAACGATAGAATCAAGCAGATTGAAAGCCAGTCCGAAATGCTTGTAGAAGCAAACCAGGCGATTTCAAGCATTGCGGAACAGACCAACCTTCTTGCAATGAATGCGGCAATTGAGGCGGCTCATGCAGGGGAGGCGGGCAAAGGATTCTCCGTCGTTGCTGATGAAATACGTAAGCTTTCGGAAACATCAAGTTCCCAGTCAAAAACAATCGGAGAACAGCTTGGCAAAATCAAGGATTCAATCACGGAAGTCGTAAGCGCATCAAGCGAGTCAAGCGAAGCGTTTGCATCCGTGTCATCAAGAATCAAGGAAACCGATGAGCTTGTCATCCAGATTAAGGTGGCAATGGAAGAGCAGAACGCAGGCTCAAAGCAAATCAGCAGCGCACTAAAAAACATGACCGACAGTACGGTTGAAGTACGAAAGGCATCAAAAGAAGTTGCGGTGCGGAGCGACAGAATCAAAACTGAAATGTCCATGCTCCAGAATGTCGCTGCCAACATGAAACGAAGCATGGATGAAATGTCGGTCGGTGCACAGAAAATCAACGAAACCGGAAGCGCGCTCGGAACGATTTCAAACGAAATGAAAAACGCCATAAACACAATCGGAAGCCAGATTGATTTGTTCAAAGTGTGATTGGTTTTAGTCAAACTTTTTTTGTCAAAAATCCTTCGAGATTATTTCCCGGAGGATTTTTTGTTGATGGGAGATTTTTTAATTTTTTGTGCAGGATTCCAAAAATCCACCGAAGCACCAGCCTGTCGTTCCGTTCGGTATTCTGTTCAGATCCTTGTCCTTTCCGCCCGAAAGAACTTCCACTTGAACCCAGTTTGATTTTACTCCATCGACTTCATCCTGTTTTCCAATCGTAAGCACTTTGACCTTCGTGCCGCTGTTCATAGTGATGATTACGTCGCTGTCAAAATCGTCACTTGCGCGGAGCCTTAGATTTTCGGTGCAGCGTAAAGTCAAATCCATTGCGACATCAATCTGCTCTGCCTGCTCATAATTGTAAACCGGAACCTCAACTTTTTCATATTGCGTTTCAGACGGCAAATATTGATACACGTAGTTTGGTCCCCTGTTTATAAGATAGATTATGACGGAAACCAGCCCTGCGATAACCACAAGCATTGCGGCACCGATTATTATGTATAATTTTTTGATTTTCGTCGCAGCCTGATTGCCAAGCGATGATTCAGAAACTGGAGTCGCCGTCGGTTCAACAGTTGCTTCGACTTTAACCGCATTTGCTTGGACATTAGGAGATGGAACTTGTTCGGCCACTGGACTTGGGGATTTCGTTAGATTGATTTTTTCTGGCTGTGGATTGGAGTTTACACTCATGGACGAAGTTTTAGAACTGATTTCCGCATAGCAGTATGGACAACAATAATTTCCTGGTGCATCCGTTTTCTCAACAAAAACTCGTGGAGGAACGGGTACAAACTGATAGCCTTTCCTTAATGCTGGAGATTCAATTGTAATTGTTTGACTTGTATTGCCTGTATTGCTTTTATTGATTTCCTTTGGTTTATAGGATTTGTATCTTTTATATAGGTCCAATGTTTTGATTAATGCCAGTGTACAGAGGACGCAATCTGCAATATTAGTCCACGATATTTTATGTTGTGATATTACAGACCATAATGTTCCCGCTAATACGTAAACCAATGCAATGATTGCTACAATCGGTGAATAAGTGCACTGCAGCAAAACACCAACCGCAATCATAACGGCACCGTCCACGAAGATAAACTTATCGAAAAGATCAAGATCATATGGGTCTAATGCGATATTAATTATTCCAAGCAAAATGAGTAATGCTCCGCTTATGTACAGCAAGATAAACAAAACCCGAATTACACGTAAATCTCTGGGATGACATTCCGCAAGTGCGAATTCCTTGAGCGATTTGTACGGATTGTTCTTAGTGATTGTGCTTTTTTTTGTTTGATTTTGGACAGAGTTGGAAGATAAAACAGCACCGCACGATTTACACACATCGGCAGTGATTTCATTTTCCATTCCGCAGTTTGAACATTTCTTTGGCATTTTGTTCCTCCTTTGATTGGTTATATTTTTGCAGGTTGACATATAAGCTCCAACCTGCAAAACTTAATAAGATTTCTTGAAAATCGTAATATTCAATATTGAATTACCGCTGGCACTTTAATGTCACTCTGAGCGTAACGAAGAATCTTGTAGTACTGATAGTTCGCTATCGCTCAACATGACAGTTAGTCAATCTTCGTTAGTCTCCACCTCTCCATATCATGAGAAAATAAATAATGATATATATGTAACCCTGTAAGTTGTGGGTGGAATCACTTCCGCCTTGCACGAGAAGTTCACAAATGCCAGAGCAAGGATGCATGGTGGTAATGCCGCGCAATGGCACAAGCTTATTTTTGTCTGCTTCATAAGTCAAAATCTCCTTTTAAGTTGTAGTTTCCTTCATTATAAAAGTCCACTCTGTCATCCGACGCTAGAGGAAGAAAAATTCTTCGGATTTTTTTGAAATTTCATGTTTTTGGTTTGTGTAATAAAAATGGTAATGAAATTGTTTTCTTATAATTAAAAAGTCATAAGGATTTTATCCGTGCGACGGGGAAGGTAATGTGCTACAGGGCAGCGTGACGCTCTGCGTCAAGTGTTAGTGATTCTCTTCCATTCCCCGAATATCGTTCCCGGAGAAACACATGCCGGATGACTTTCCTTGCCAACGACAAGTGGCACAGTGTGCCGTCAACCTAGCGTCATTTCCCCGTAATTTCATAAATTAAAACTCTCTCCGAAAATTATAAATGTTCACAAACATCTACTGTTGTTTGCGGAATTCATAACTCCTACTATTTCCTAGCAGCGTTGCATTTCCCGCCAGATCGGTGGCACTCATTTTTACACTGCCTTCCTTTGTATAAGTTGTAATACCATAATCAATAGCCCAGCTATAATAATCCCAGGTGCTTTCTGTATCATTAAAAACTGCGCTCGTGAGCTTGCCTCCGAACGCACCTATACCTATCAATGTCACGCTAGAAGGTATTATTATGGAGGTGAGGCTAGAACATAAAGTGAACGCACCGCCTCCTATCGATGTTACGCTGTCAGGTATCGTTATGGAGGAGAGTTTTCTGCATCCCAAGAACGTATTTTCTTCTATCGATGTCAAGCTAGGCGGTAACTCTATGTCGGTTAGACTTTTGCAGCTGTTAAACGCATCTCTTCCTATCGATGTCACGGTGGACGGAATTGTTATGCTGGTGAGGCTAGAACAGCCAGTGAACGCATATTGTCCTATCGAAGTCACGCCGGACGGAATTGTTATGCTGGTTATGCTGGTGCAGCCTGCGAACGCATATTGTCCTATCGAAGTCACGCCAGACGGTAGGATAATCTCTTCAAGATTCTTACACTCATAAAAAGAATTTTCAGGATAAAGGTTATCAGTGGATTCCAAATTTGACAATCCTTCAACACCAGATAAATCAAGTGTTACCAGAACATCCTCATGTGAGCTACGTAAGTCTTTAAGAGCTCTGTTTATAGAGCGTATAGTATCTGTGGTACAAGTTCCTGTCGCAACAATAGTCCCGGATTCGGTCATATTTCTTATCCTTGTTGCGATATCTTCCCAATGTGCATACAGTGTTATATCATTTGCTTCTGTTACCGTAAAATCAGTTTCAGCTGAATAATTCGCTCCTTCTCCGTCTGCAGCAGTATTCCATTGTGCAAAGCACAATCCAGTGCCAGTGTGTGTAAATGTATTGGCAGTGGCAAGTTTAACAGTTGTTCCGAAGGTCACGGTCTGTGTATAATCGCTGCCGGTTCCGCCGTTTGCCTTGTATGTTATTGTGTATACATTTGGAGTCCATTGTGCATAAAGCGTAACTCCATTTGCCTCATTCACGGTAAAATCAGCTTTGTCAGCATAACCAGTTCCACTTCCATTTGCGGCCAGGTTCCATCCGTTGAAGGTGTAGCCCTCGCGGGTGAAGGTGTTTGCATTGAGTTTAACCGTTGTGCCATAGGTAACTGTTTGTGAACTGTCACTGTCAGTTCCTCCGTTTGCATTGAATGTTATGAGATATGTATTCACTGTCCATTTTTCTGTGAACATCACATCTCCATTTACCGTGTAATCGGTTGTTAGCTTCGTGGAACCGTTGAACCATCCATCAAGAGTATATCCTGTCCTCGGTTCCAAAGTCGGGATTTCCGTTTCAGATAATTTTTGCCCCGTGTATTTTGTTATTGAAGGGACTGTGCCATGCTCCGTTGTAAACGAGACTGTCGCCGTCTTCCACTTTGCATACAGGTCTATGTTGTTTGTTATTGTGAGGCCGGCATTTATCTGCTCTCCGGTTCCGTTGTGGTCGTCGTCTTCTGAATTGAACCAACCAAGGAATGTGTACGCACTGGAATCATCCGGAGCCGCAAGTTTTTCAGATGACAATGTCAGGTTTCTTTCAATCTCAAAGCTTTCAGGTACAGTACCGAATCTGCTGTGGTACGTGACAGTTGCAAGCTGTGACCACTTTGCTGTTAGTTCAACATTGCCTTTTACCTGATACTCACCGGGAACAGCTTTAGTTTCTCCGTCGAACCACCCTTTGAATACCGCCTCATCATCGGAAAGTTCCGGGAGCTGGTCTTCAGAAAGAACTGTGTTCTCTTCAACGGTAATTGCTTCTGGTGCCGTCCCGTAATCAACAGAGCTATACGTAACCGTATAAGTCGTTATGCTTACCTCACATGAGGCCATCACAAATGCCACTGCAAATATGCCCGCAATAATGCCGAGCAATGATTTAGTTTGTTTCATAGGTCAAATCTCCTTTTAAGTTGTAGTTTATGGCTTCATTATATATGTTCACTCTAGCGTTACGTGATAGAGTGAAAAAAAATTGGGGGAATTTTTGGGATTTCATTCATCCTCAAAATATGCTTTGAATTCCGGGAGATACAGATCGCGGATTTTCTGGATTGCGTCTATCATCATGCCGCGCCTTGCTTCCTCGAATTTCCCCGGATTTTTTAAAATACGCTTTGTGAGCAAATCAGCGGCGAAAAGGGATATGAGCTTTTGAATCCTGCACTTTGATTTGTCGCGGGTTTTGAATGTCCTTTGCGTGAGATAATTCGCTCCGGCACAGTGGGGGCAGGTGGGATAAATGTAGCAGTTTCCGTAACATTCGTCATCGATGAAATCATCCACCTTTGAGAAGTCGTGGTTGCATATTTCAGTGAGCGTCTTTTCGTCAAAGGTCATGGGAGTGCAGAATGTGCAAGGGAGCTTCCGTCCGTCTACGTCAAAAAATACGGCTCCTCCTCCTATGCCGCACCACCTTCGCTTTTCCTTGCGGTCAGAATATTCGCAGGCCTCAAGATGACGGTTCAGCATTTGGTTCACCTGAATGTCGTCATGCTCAACGTAATAGTCAACTAGCGTCTGTAGCTGGGGGATGAGTTTTTGAATCCATTTCTCGTCGCTCCAGTCGAAGGTTCCCTCAAAGAGATTCACTCCTCCGACCTCGCTGAATCCAAGCTCATGGCAAAAGATTATGTTTTCCGCAAGATGGTCAAGGGAGAATTCCGAGAGCGTCATTTTCACGCCTTGCCACGGCCAGTTTTTGAGGAAGAAGTCCAGGTCGATTTTGTCAAACGAGTTGCTCCGGTTGTAATCCTGCGTTTCTTTTTTTCCGTCGAGTGAGAGTCCCAGGACACAGCAGTTTTTTCTTTGCGTGTACCATTCTTTCATTTCGTCTGTCAGCACGGTTCCGTTTGTCGTGGCATAGAAAATGCATTTTTCATTTGGGTATGTGCTTTTGACATAGGTGAAAATCTGCTTTATGAGCTCAAACTCAAGTAAGGGTTCCCCGCCGATGAAGTCAAGCTCAACGCCCTCGTATTCCTCCGGGATGTTGCTGAAAATCCAGTCGATGCACTTTTTCGCCGTTTCAAAGGACATCCGTTTGTGCGGGTCGTGTTTTTGGTAGCAATAGATGCAGTCGAGGTTGCAGGAGTGGGTGAGACACAGAGTTGGGGCGAAGCGGGGTTTTTGTGAATTATTTTTCATATAAAACTTCCATAAAAACATATTTTTGTAGTTCGTATCTTTGCTTGTATAAGGAGCACATGATTATCCCCACATTATTTGCTCACATGTTCCATGACAAGCATCATCACAACGGTAATCACATGAATTGTCACAAGAGGAACTGCAGGAACCTGTGCAATTTACTGAGCATCCGGTTGCACAATTCCTAGAACATTCTCCACCACAAGAATCTTTACAACTATTTATGCAATTACCTGAACAGACGCGCCCACAATAATCTCTACAACTATTTGTGCAATTATCTGAACACTGTGCCTTACAATATCCTGTACAATTAGTTGCACAATGTCCGTTACAGTGTCCAAGGCAACTGTCTTTGCAATTATTAGAACAATATGTTGCACAAAAACCTTTACAACCATCTCCCTCACAAGTTGCTGAACAAGTATTAACACAAGCTGTTGCACAGGATGGACAACCAGTTTCATGAGGGATTGTAATTTTTTGTGGCTCTCCGATTGCAACTCTTGGTCTAAGCTGCATCAGAGAATTCATTTCTGATCTGCGCAGAATTAACATGTATGCTCCTTGAAAAATAGTAATAGGCAAGTATTTCGTATGTACAATGATGAATAGCAGTTGCAGGCTCCATAATTTTTGGAACTGCAACTGCTATATGGTTTTAATTTTCTAGTATTAATCCGGTTCAAAAAGTCTTTCTTGACCGAAAACACTTTTTTACTACTGTTAGTGCGTCTCCTCTATTTTATCCAAAACCTCTTGTATTTTGGATGCGCCAACATAAAGGTTTTTGCTTTTGCAATTTTCTATTGCTTTTTTTAGGTTGTCAGATCTTTTCTTGTCATCTTTCCTATACACATTTACTGCCTCTTCTAGCTCCTGTGTTGAAAGCTCGTTCATTAAACTGATGATATCATCCGTTTTGCCAGTATTGATTACCGAAAGAACGAATTCCGTCAAATTTTCGTTTTTGCGATGTTCCTCAATCTTTGTCTGCATTTCTTTATCTGTCATTTTTTTACCCTCTGATTCGACTTTTCTAATCTGTCCCAACAGTCTTGAGCAATTTTCTGATCATCTTGAGAGATTTGTCTTTTTAACCCGTCAAACTCTTTTAAAGCTCCTGCTCTGCGATTTGGAATATTGTGATTTCTCCAAATTTTGTTTACATGTTCTTCTAGTAATTTTCATCTTTTACCACTTATTGTATTTTCAAAAATATCATCCATGATGGACCTCTTATCAAAAAATTCCGTGAAATACATCACGGTGTCCGCTACAATAAAGTTTAACGCAATCTTAAAAGGTAATTACATTTTCAGAAATTTCTCTGGAAAACTCATATTTTCCAATTAATTAAAACCGCTTCTACCACCTCCTATTCAGCAGTTATCTGTCTCGTGCACGTAAGGCAAATATCCTTTAAATTGTATTTGGGAATCCCGAAAGGCAGAGGCTTTTGAGACTCCCATAAAACCGCAATGCATATTGCTTGTAGTTTACTCTCCACAAATCCTATTTCATCTCTTTACTGATGATAGCCAAATTCCACAAAACCCATACCGTCGCTATGCACGACATTGAAACTTAATATATAGACTTCGCCAGTCCTTTGGTTTGCGGATCGCCCTGTGAAAACGACTTTGATGCCATCACAACCATTCTTATATTTGTTGTACCAAGATGATACAGCCGAAGAAGTGTAGCTTTTTCCATCCGAGAACCATCTCTCCGAGAACATGTCAGTTTCTGTACAAAACCACTTTGACCTGCTACTAATCCACCTCGATATATCACGATAAGAACTTGGCAAACTTCCATCCTCATCATAATTCGCCCAATCTGGATTGCAATAATCCTGCTCTGTCATCTGCATATCTGCCTCCTAAAAATATCTGTTTGGGAATTTTTAATTGCTTCATAAGCAAAAAAAGTCCTTCCCCGCAATTTGACATTCACTGAATGTCATTTGCAACCAGTTTACCATGTATCCTCATGGTTGACAAGCACTGAATGTCAATATTGCCTATGTTCAAGAATAAAAACGGTGACTCAAATAATATCTCCGGGGAAAATATTGCCCGGATTAGGAAATCAAAAAGTCCGGCTCTTTCTCAGCGTGCATTGGCAGACAAACTGCAGCTCTTGGGAATCGATCTCGACAAAAATGCCATACAGAGAATTGAGTGCGGAAAAAGGTTCGTTACGGACATAGAGCTTTTGGTTATGGCAAAGGTGCTGGATGTTTCTGTGCTTGATCTTTTGGGCGTTACGGGCGTTTAGAAGGGTTCCCGGCAGAGTGTAGCGGCGTCCGGCAGAGGTAATGGGTTTTATCCCGTAGAGAGGGGAGCGACCGACGTAGTGGGCGCGTGGGGAGAGGCTTCTCCCTTATCATGGTGGCTGTAACAAAACTCAGGATTTCTGAAATCAGGAATAAATGACAAATTTTCATTTCCTTGACCTTCGTAAAAAAATATTTTAATATGTTCCGCAATACCGGGGTGGTCGCAAGGCCTGAGATTATACCCGCAGGATTCCGCATGGAGTCCCTAACCTGATCCGGATAATGCCGGCGGAGGAAGTATATGAAAAAAAATACTTTCGTAAAATTTGTTTCTGTTTCTATGGCTTTTGCCGCTCTTCTTGTAAGCTGCAAATCAAAAAAAACTTCTGAAGAAAGATTGAATGAAGTTGTCGTCTACACTTACGACAGTTTTGCCGGGGAGTGGGGGCCTGGTCCTGAGCTTGTGAAGCTGTTCAAGGAAAAGACCGGTTACACTTTGAATCTTGTTGACTGCGGAGATGCTGTTCAGGCTTACAACCGGGCGGTGCTTGAAAAAAAAGATGTGCAGGCCGACGTGGTTTTGGGAATCGATAACAACCTTGCTCCAAAAGCTTTGAAAGAAGGAATCCTTGAATCATACAAGCCGCTTGAGGCAGACAACAAAGTTCTTTTTGATTTGCGGCATGAAGAAAGTCTCGGCGGAAATTGGAATCTGACTCCCTATGACTATGGATATTTTGCAATCATCTATGATACCCAGTCCTCTGTTCCTGCTCCGAAGTCTCTTGAAGATTTGACACTTCCGGTTTATGAGAAAAAAATAATTCTGATGGATCCGCGCACTTCAACTCCGGGACTTGGTTTTGCATCATGGACTGCCGCTGTTTATGGCGAAAAACTTTCTGATTATTGGAAAGCGTTGAAGCCGAACATCCTTACCATGACATCCGGCTGGAGCGAAGGGTGGGGAATGTTCCAGAACGGCGAGGCTCCTTTGTGCATAAGCTACAACACAAGTCCCGCATACAATGTTGAGTATGAAAACAATGACCGCTACGTGACTTTGATTTTTGATGAGGGCCATGTAATGCAGGTCGAAGGATTCGGTCTTTTGAAAAATGCCCCGAACAAAAAAGGTGCAAAGGCGTTCATGGATTTTATGATTTCTATTGATGCCCAGAAGGTTCTTCCTCTTACACAGTGGATGTATCCTGCAAACCATGGTTTTGATCTTCCCGAAAGCTACAAGACTGCCGCGCCTCTTCCGACAAAAGTTTTGGAATACGACGCTTCAAAAAATGATGATTATGTCCAGACAATAATGGATGTTCTCGGTAAATGAGAAGACGGATTTTTAAATCGCCGTTCAAAAATCTGCTTTGCGTTTTTGCGCTGTCGGTTTTTGTTCTGGCGGTTCTGTCTTTTTTGATTCCATTCTTCCGTGCCGTGCTTCCGATTTTTTTATCGGAAATAGATTTTAAATCCACGCACAGTTTTTTCCGCATTTTAAAAATCACGGCATACACATTTTTACAGGCGCTAGTCTCCATGCTGATTTCCGTGGCCGTGGGGATTCCAGCCGCTTATCTTCTTG
Source organism: Treponema sp. UBA3870 (assembly GCA_002392275.1). Lineage (GTDB taxonomy): Bacteria > Spirochaetota > Spirochaetia > Treponematales > Treponemataceae > Treponema_D. The sequence goes on along the minus strand of DGGQ01000150.1, from coordinate 6,371 downwards.
CAAACAAAAAATTTTTTGGACAAAAGGTTCTCTATTTTTTTGGAGCAGTTCCGCTGTGCGTTCCTCCATTGATTGTCGTGCTCGGCTATATTTCGACTTTCGGCATGAACGGAATGTTCAACAGATTTTTGATGTCGGTTTTTAATTTGAAAGATGCGCCGCTGAAATTTTTGTATTCGTTCTGGGGCATCGTAATGGTTCAGGGCTTCTACAATTTTCCGCTTGTCATGGTGAGCGTCGCTGATTCATGGAAAACTTTGGACAGCTCGCAGACAGACAGCGCAAGACTTTTGGGTGCGGGCGAAATAAAGATTTTTTTTACAATAACATTCCGGCAGATTTTTCCTTCCCTTGTTTCGGCGTGCATTCCTGTTTTTCTTTTTTGTTTTTTTTCTTTTATGATTGTCCTGCTTTTTGGTGCGCCAGGAACTTCAACGCTTGAACTTGAAATCTATCATGCAGGCCGAAGCAGTTTGGATTTTAAGTCCGTTGCAATACTTTCGCTTGTGGAAACTTTTTCCGCGCTTGTCATGCTTTTTTTATGGAGCGTGCTTGAAAAGAAAATGCGGCGGAACCATCTGGTAGTTTTTTTTGAGAACCGCAGAACAAAGATTTTGGGTGTAAAAAAAATATTTACTGGAATTTATTTTTTGATTGTTGCGGTCTTTTTTTTGCTTCCCCTCATTTCAATTTTCTTTGGCTCCTTTGTTTCAAAAAACGGAGGACAGAATCATTTTTCTTTTGATGCTTGGAAAAAAGTTTTTGCGATGAAAGATTTTTGCTCGTCGCTTGGAAATACATTTTTCGTTGCGGCATGTACATCACTTTTGTGTACGGTCTCCGGTTTTTTTTATTCAACAGTGGTCCGCCTGTCAAAAACAAAACGCATGACCGCTTTTTTTTATACGCTCCCAATTTTACCAATGGCGGTATCGTCGGTTGCCATAGGAATTGGAATGTCATCTGTTTTTAAAAACTCTTCGCCGGTGGTTTTGGTTATGGCACAGACTGCGCTGTCATGGCCGTTTGCTTTCCGGCAGATTCATTCACAGATGTCAAAAATCCCGCAGACTGTTTTGGATTCCGCAAGCGTGCTTTCGTCAAATCCCCTGAACAGGATTTTTAAAATCATAATTCCATATTCATGGCGGGGCATTTTGAGTGCGCTAGGATTTTGTTTTGCAATCAGCGCGGGGGATGCGACATTGCCCTTGGTTTTGTCCATGCAGAAATTTTCAACGCTTTCGCTTTTTACATACAGACTTGCATCAAGCTACAGATTTACCGAAGCATGCGTTTCCGGCTTGATTCTAGGTCTTGTCTGCTCGGTTGTTTTTTTTGCCGCAAAAAGATTTGGAGGTGAAAAATGAGTTTCCTTGAATGTGAGAACCTCTACAAAAATTTTCCTGACTCAAGAGATAATTTTGATGTGAACATATCATTTAATATAGAAGAAAAATGTTTTGTTTCGATTGTTGGACCGAGCGGAAGCGGAAAATCAACCGTACTGAAAATGATTGCGGGACTTGAATCAATCGACAAAAAGGATTCGACCGTAAATTCCAAAATCATTTTGGACGGTGATGACATAACAAATCTTCCGAGCGGAAAAAGAAATCTGGGAATGGTTTTTCAGAACTCCGCTTTGTTTTTGAACATGTCTGTCCTTGAAAATGTGGCTTATGGATTACGGTGCCATGGAATGAAAAAAAAAGATGCGCATAAAAAAGCTGAATCATTTTTGGAACGTGTGGGGCTTGACGGATTCGGAAAAAGAAATCCAGAGACTTTGAGCGGTGGGGAAGCACAAAGATGCGCGCTTGCAAGAACTTTGATTGTGGAACCGAAACTTGTTCTGCTGGATGAACCATTGAGCGCGGTTGATTCCGACCTTAGAAAAAAACTTGCAGCCGACATAAAAAAAATGCAGCGCGATTTTGGTTTTTGCGCAATCATGGTGACGCACGATATTGATGAAGCAAAAACGGTCAGCGACAGAATCATCCAGATAAAGGACGGACGAAAAGTCTGGGAAGGAAGCGCGGCTGATTTTTAAATTGCACAGAATCATTTTTTGCACGAAATTGTGATGTGACTTGTGCTGTGGATTTTTCTTCCAATCCGTGATATGATGTTCACATGGAAAAGTTGCAGCGTTTGCCGTTAGGCGTACAAGATTTTAGGGTTCTTCGTGAAGGGAATTATATTTATGTTGATAAGACTTCTCTGATTTATGAACTGACGCAAACAAACCGTGCAGTTTTTTTAAGCCGTCCGCGTCGATTTGGAAAAAGTCTTCTTCTTTCTACTATTAAATACTACTTCCTTGGTTGTAAAGATTTGTTCCGGGGACTTGAAATTGAAAAACTTGAATCCGAAAACAGTGAGCCGTGGGCGGAACATCCTGTGCTTTATTTTTCACTTGCAAGCGGTGAGTTTACGGAAAAAGAAGGGCTTTCTGAAAAACTCAGGACAACGCTAAATGATTTTGAAGAAAAATATGGACTTCCGCATGAGGAGCCGACGCTGGCAATTCGTTTTGCAAAGGCGCTGGAGAATGCTGTAAAGAAAACCGGTAGAAAAGTTGTCGTGCTTATTGACGAATATGACAATCCTCTTTTGAAAAATATGAGCGTAAATCCTGAGCAGGAAGAAGCAAACAGAACATTGTACAAGGCATTCTTTGCCACGCTGAAGGACTGCGATGAATACTTAAAATTCTACATGTTCACGGGCGTAACCAAATTCAGCAAGGTAAGCATATTCAGTGATTTGAATCAGCTTACGGACATTTCGCTCAACGTAAAATACAACGGACTCTGCGGCATTTCGCAAATCGAGCTGGAGAAAAATTTTGTTCCTTACATAAAAAATCTAGCGGACGCAAACGGGCTTTCCGAAAACGAGTGCCTTGACGAATTGAAGCGGATGTACGACGGATATCACTTTTCAAGCAGCGACGATGGAATGTACAATCCTTTCAGCCTGCTGCATTGCTTTGATGAAAACAGGTTCGGGTACTATTGGTTTGAAAGCGGAACCCCGACGTTCTTAATAAATAAGTTGAACTCATCGAATTACGACATACGACAACTGTCCGGTGACGTTAAGATATCCGAAAGCGGTATAAAGGATTACCGACCGGAAAATGCAGATCCCGTGCCACTTTTCTACCAGTCCGGATACCTCACGATAAAAAGCTGGAACCGGAGGCAGAATTCATACAAACTTGGTTTTCCGAATGCGGAAGTCAAATACGGTTTTTTGAACAGCCTTGCGCCAAGTTATCTGCATGTTGAGGACAAGCCGGCACCGTTCAATATCGATATTCTGGATGATGCGGTTGAGGAAGGAAACACCGACGGAATGAGGGACTGGTTTACCGCATTGTTCGCACTCTTGCCGTATCCCGCCGGAAGTGATGCCGAGTCAGTGACGGAACAGAATTTTCAGAACGTAATCTTCATGTCGCTCACGATGATGGGGAAATATGCCAGAACCGAAGTTCACAGCGCAAAGGGACGTGCTGACTGTATACTTGAAACATCCGACTACGTTTACATTTTTGAGTTCAAGCGTGACATTTCTGCAAGCGATGCACTGAAACAGATTGAGGAGCAGAATTATGCAAAACCGTATCTGACAGATAAAAGAAAGCTCTTCAAAATCGGCGTGAACTTTTCTACTGCGGAGTGCAACATCGTTGAGTGGGAAGTTGAAGAGCGTTAAATATTAACAGTTTTTCTGGAGGAAAATATGAAAAAATTTAATTTTGAAATCATTAAAAAAATCGATTATGTGCTGGTGCTTGTTATTGCGCTTGTCGGAATAGTTTCGTTTCTGGTTGAAAAGATTTCTTCCATTCCAAGACATAAATCTGAAACGCCCCACATTTCGATTGTGGATTCGGATGAAGAGTTGAGCCCTGAAGAAACGAAAGAGTCGGTTGACTTCCTTAAAAAAATAGATGACGTGTATGTTTTTGAGGTTTCAACAAAGGCGATTAAATCTGATGAGCTTGGTAGACCAGTTTACAGTGATATGGAATTTTCAAATTCAATCGGTCAGTCGTACCGGCCTTCTTCGTCACAGACCGTCAATTTTATATTCGTAAAGGATGAAAAAGAGTACAGTCTTTTTCCGTCAAAGGCATATATCTACAAGTATGAATTGAAAAATACCGCAGGGTATTATGTAACATCGACAGTGTATGAGGATCTTGCACCTTCGTATTTGTTTGTTCATGATTTCAATGTCTATGCCGTGGTTGAGGAAGATTCAAACGGCGATAAAAAACTCGACAGCAAAGACAACATTTCTTTATATGTTTCAGATTATGACGGAAAAAACATCCAGAAAATTTCATCGTCGATTTATTATTATGAAAACCTAGGAAAAAATAAATTTTTGTTTACCGAATACAAAGACGGAAAAATCTGTTTCTATGAGTTTGACTGGGAGACAAAAAAGGTCGCTCAGATAAAGACGCTTGAACAGGAAATTACGGAAAAGAGAATCAATCTCTGGAGGTGACGCACGATATTAATGAAGCAAAATCATCCAGAAAAAAAACGGACGAAAAATCTGGAAAGGAAGTGCGGTGGATTTTAAGTGATGAGTGTGCTATGATAAATTTCAGCTGATATTTTTGAATTCCATTTGAGGAGCTTGCCTTATGAAAAAAATAATTTCCTGGTTGATTTTGCTTTATTTTTTGATTCTGGCTTTTGAGCGTGTGCAAAGTCTTGTTCGGATTGGTCGGAGCGGCGGGCAAAAATTTTTTGAGACAGCTTTTGACGGATTTGTGAACGTGCTTGCAATCATTTCGATTCTGGCGACAATTGTTCTTTTGGTCGGCTTCAACGGCGGATTCTGGAAATCGCTTTTTGATTCCGCTTCGGAAATAAACTATTCAATCCTGACGATTACTGTAGGAGTCATGCTCGTGTCGGGAATGGTGCACACCGAGTTTACGCTTCCGCCTGTTCAGTTTGTTTCCTACGGATTTTTGATTGCGGCGATGGTTTTGCGTACCGTGCAGATATCGGGAACAAGCGGTAGCCGTTTTATGCTCTGGTACTCGCTTGTTTATCTCACGGTATTTTCAATGGCGATTCCGGTCATGTATCATTCGCACATAAAACTTTCTGTTCTTTTTCATATAATCGAGGCGGTCGCGGCTTTGGTTTTGGTCGTCTGCTTCACGTTCATGCTGAGAAAATTATTTTTGGGACAGGGTAGAAATCTTTTGTACTGGATTCCGATAATTCTTGTCGCAGCATTGGACACCGTTCTGATTTTGATGAGACGGAAAGAATCCCTCAATGTCTTCGTTCTGATTTTTGAGATTGCATCGATTGTTTTGTTTGCTGTCGGAAAGTTTTTGAAATAAATCTTTCTTTTTACATTTGTGTTGTTCATAAAAAATAATTTAAATCGGAGTTTGCAGAAAAGGAAAAAATGATAATTCGAGACTTTGAACCGAAACATACAGAGGAAGCCGCAGAAATTGCTCTTGGCGTATACAATTATGAAAGAACATTTACACAGGAGCTTCCTGAAATTTCAAATGTTCCGATACTTGAACAATTATCCGAAAACGGATTAGGTGTTGCTGCATTTGAAGGAAAAAAAATGGTCGGATTCCTTTGCTGTGTGGGGCCTTTTGAAAATGTTTTTCGTTCCACTGATGTGAAAGGAATTTTTTCGCCTATGGGTGCGAATGGAGCGGTTGCGGAAAATCACGGGAAGATTTATGCGGCATTGTATCAAGAGGCTGCAAAAAAGTGGGTAAAAGCCGGGGCGGTGTC
>DGGQ01000150.1:0-423 GCA_002392275.1 Treponema sp. UBA3870 | reverse complement strand
CCATTCGTCCGATGGAAACAATCGACTGCGCCCCATGCGATGGATATGAGTTTTTGAAATTGCCAAAGACGGATTATGAAAATGTTTATCCGCTTTATTTGGCACTTAATGAACATTACTGCTCCAGCCCGTTTTTTGTGAATCGAAAGCCGGATACACAGGAAGAGTTTTTAGCTGAAAAGAAAAACGGACGTTACTTTGCTGCGAAAAAAGACGGAGAACTATGCGCCTATATGGAAGTGTCAAATGAAGGCGAAACATTTGTTGCATCTGGAAACGTTTACCGGCATATCACGGGGGCATATTGTTTGCCGGAATACAGGGGCAGGGGAATATATCAGAACCTGCTGAATTTTGTTATAAACATTTTGAAAACTGAGGGATATACCAAACTTGGAGTGGATTTTGAAAGCATCAATCCGT
>DGGQ01000154.1 GCA_002392275.1 Treponema sp. UBA3870 | reverse complement strand
TCAAGTGCAAGGAGACAGGCGAGCACAAGAACATTGTTTTCGGACTCACCGGCACGGGGTATTTCGATATGAAGGCTTACGAGGCATTCAATGACGGAAAGATGACCGACTACATTCCGACGGATGCGGAGATAAAGAAATCCACCGACGCAATCCCAAGATTCCCGGGAAACGATTTCTAGTTTTCCGCCGGGCTGGACTTTTTGTTCCTGAAAGAGAGTGGACCCGATATGGCGTTGTGGGGGCATGCGTGTTTGCAGTCCCCGCAGCGTATACAGTCCATGCTGTCGGGATTTTTCCATACCGGGATGTCCAGCTTGCAAACTTTCTGGCAGGCTCCGCATTTTGTGCAGGAATTCAAATCGACGCGCATACGGAGGACCGAAATCTTGTTGAAGATTCCATAGACCGCGCCCAGTGGACAGATGTATCTGCAGAAGGGTCTGTAGATTATTATCGAGGCGAGGACTGTCACGGCCAGTATCACGATTTTCCATTTGAACAGAAATCCAATCGCTCCACGCATGGCCTCATTCAAAAGGACCAGCGGAACCCCGCCCTCAAGTGTGCCGACCGGGCAGATGTATTTGCAGAACCAAGGCTCACCAAGGCCTGTGATGTCCACAACAAAAAGCGGAAGCAGAATCACGAACACGCCAAGAAAAACAAATCGCAGCCAGCGAAGTCCCTTCTCTCCCGGAAGCCTCCTGATTTTTTTTATGAATGGGATTTTAAAAAGAAGGTCCTGCACAAGACCAAATGGACAGAGAAATCCGCATACTGTACGGCCAAGCACGGTCCCGAAAATCACCAGAAAACCGACAACGTACATCGAGATTTTGTATTCCCTTGAGCCAAGGGTCGCCTGTAGAGAACCGATTGGACATGAACCAAGCGCGCCCGGACACGAATAGCAGTTCATGCCTGGAACGCACACATATTTTGACGGTCCCCGAAAGATTTTGCCTTGCGCGAAGCCCTTGATGTATCCATTCGACAGAGCTGCGAAACATGCCTGCACAATCAGACGGATTTTTCCATGCCGACCAATGCCGCCGTCCTTTTTTTTCTCAGCCAATTCCTATGCACTCCATGCAGATTCTGGTGGCCTTGATGAAAACTCCCCCGGCCTCGCCACGAAAGATTCCAAAAACCACCAGAGCTATTCCCGCCGCAATGACCAGAGCGGAAATCAAAAGACGCTTTCTGTTCGGACCGCCCATAGCTCAAGCCCCTATTTCAAAAGCGAGTCGATTATGCTCTGCCACTGGCTGAGACTTTTTGAGCCAACATAGGTCTTTCCAATCTGCCTGCCGTTTGAGTCAACAAAGATTGTCGTAGGAACCGCCTGCACATCCTTCAGGAGCGTGTACTCCAGGTCAAGGGATGTAACAAGATGCCTGTAGTTCGCACCGGTCTTTTTGACAATGGACTTGGCTGTCGCGCTCTGGCTTGCGTCGTAGACATCGCACACGACCCCCACAATCTCGACACCCTTTGACTTGTACTTTTCGCTCAGCTTTCCCAGGTCCGGCATCTCGTTGATGCATGGTCCGCAGAATGTTCCCCAGATGTTAATCATTGTGATTTTATTGTCCGCGAAGATTTTCTCAGTGACCTTGTTTCCGTCCAGGTCCGTTGTAGTAAAACGGATTACAGTTTTGTCCGAATCGCTTGAGCCGGACTTCACGAGTGTTGATTTTGCCCCACCGGCAAAAATAAATCCTGATGCAACGACAAGCGCGAGTGTTGCCAAAATTCTTTTCATAATGCCCTCCAGTGTATAAAAAAAATTCTACGCATAAGGTTACTAGTTTAAAAAATATGTCTGCATTGTTCCCTTGCCCTTCACCTCAATGTCAACACTTTCGCTGTATTTGAAAAGGTCCTTGGTCTGCTGGTATGTCTCTTCGCTCACGTGGATTTTCATCGGTATGCCGGTGCTTTCCATGCGGCTTGCGACGTTCACTGTGTCACCCCAGATGTCGTAGATGAACTTGCTCTTTCCGATTACGCCGGCGACCAAATCTCCCGTGTTGATTCCAATGCGAATCTGGATTCCCAGGTCCGAAATCTCATCGAACTCGCGGACATCATCAATAAGCCCACGCGCAAAACGAATCATCCTTTCCACCCCGGTGCTGTCGCCGGATTCGGTAAGTCCTGTTGCCGCCATATATGCGTCGCCTATGGTCTTGATTTTTTCAATCCCTTCCTTCTTTGCCCTCTCGTCGAATTTTGAAATCAGCCTGTTGAGCATGGTGACAACCTTTTCCGGGGTCATAACGCTGCTCATCTTCGTGAACCCAACAATGTCCGTAAAAAGAACGGTCGCGTTTGAGTATTTCTTGGCTATAGTCCTGTCGGGATGTTCGGTCAGCTCCGTCGCAATCTCCTGGGGAAGGATGTTCAGAAGAAGATTCTCCGCCTTTTCGTTCGCAATCTTAAGCTCCTGGGTCCTCTCGTCAACCTTCTGTTCCAGCTGCTTCTGGTAGCGTCTCATCTGGTAGAGCTTGTAGCGGACAATCGCAAAAATGCCAAGCGCCACTGCAAGGACTACCGCAATCCAGAACCATGGTCTCTGCCAGATGTGCGGCAGCTTTGTGATGTAGACAGGTTCGGAAGGCAGGCTCTCCAGTCCGTCGTTGTTGAGGGCCATCACCGTAAACTTGTAGTTGTCCGGCTTTATGTTCGTGTAGGATATGACCCTTGTTGTGCCCCAGTCCGAATATTCTTCCTCGAATCCCTCAAGCATGTACCTGAACTGGACCCTCTCCGGCGCGGTGGATGTAAGCCCAGTGTATTTTATGCTGAGACGCTTTGCGCGGGCGGGGACAACAATTTTTTCCCCGTGGTAGTCGTAGTGGTCGTTGTCGATTATGTATCCCTCAATCTCGATGCGCGGAACCTTCTGGTTGCTTCCTGATTTTATCGGGTCGTAGATTGCGAATCCATCCACAAGGGTGAACCATAGCCTGCCCTGGGAGTCCTTGAGCGAGCAGGATGTCGAGGTGACACCTCCCGTGTTGAGTCCGTCCGATTTGCCATAGTTGTGCACGGCAAGGGTCTTCCTCTTACCCTCAATCGTTTCCTTAATCTCGGACATCTTTGTGGAAAGGATTCCCTTGTTTGTCGTAATCCAGACGGTTCCTGTGTAATCGACAAGAGCCTGGAAAACGCTGTCCGTTCCAAGTCCGTTGAGCGAATTGAAGTTGACAAATCTTCCGTCATCAGGATTCAGCACAGAGAGTCCCGTGCCGGTGCAAATCCAGATGTTCTCGTCCTGGCTGTAGATTTTGAAAATCACGTTGCCCGCAAGGCCGTCAGCGGTGGTGTAGTGCTTTTGAATCTGTTCGTCCTTCAGGACATAGACACCGCCGCCGTTGGTCCCAATCCATACCTGCCCGCTATTGTCCTCGAAAAGCCACATGATGTAGGTGTTCTCCATGTCCAGCTTCTTCGAGATTGTGTCAAGACTTCCGTCCTTGTGGATTACCGTAAGCCCTTGCGCCGTTCCAACATAATAGTCTCCACCGCTCGTCTTGATTGATACCCGGTCCCTGTTTCCGACAATCCCGTCTTCCACCGACCAAGTTTTGATTTCCCCGTTTGGCATCATGCGGATTTGCGGAATGTCTGTCGAGAATGTGGACACAAGAAGTTCCTTGTCCTTTGTAAAACCGATGTGCCGCACCCTGAGCCCGGTGGTAAGTTCCCCAAGCTCGCTGTCGATGAACTTGTTGTTTTTGTAGCAGAGAACTCCGTTATCCGAACCCAGCCAGACCACATTGCGCAAAGTGTCCTCGCAGATTGAGTTGATGCTTATGTTGGTCGGAACGGTTAAAAATTTTCCACGGCTCAGTTTGACAAGGCCGCCACGGTTCAGACCCAGCCAGATGTTTCCCTCGTTGTCCTCAATGGCAATTGTCACTCCGTCATCGGGAAGACCGTTCTGGGTATCGTAGTACGTGTACATTCCGTTGTGGATAACTGTTATACCGGCATCGCTTGCGACCCAGTAGTTTCCCAGTGAGTCCGACATAATCACGGAAACGGATGATGGCTTTTTGTGCGGATGGCTCACGTCGTACACGGTCTCCTCGCCATTTTTTAAGCAGACCGCATAGCATGGACCCACCGCAAACCATAGCGCACCGCTTTTGTCCTGCCTTACGCTGTAAACATCGTCAGTGTCCAGTGTGGAAAATCCTGCGAAGCGTCTCAGAAGTTTTTCCTCATAAACATAAAGCTCACTCCCTGTCGCAATCCAAATCCTTCCGGATGTGTCGCAGAACATGTCGCTGATGATGATTTTTTCGTCAATGGCGCTGTCACGCTCTGGAACCATGACCTTTCCTTCCGGGGTGATGTAGCATGGACCCACCGCCGTTCCGACCCAGATATTCCCGTCCGGGTCCTCGGTGATGGCGTTTATCTTGTTGTTCAGAAGACCGTCGTCAACCGTATATTTTTTGATTGAGCCATCGGGTGCCATCCGGGTGATTCCCTCATCGTTGTGTCCAATCCAGATATTGTCCTTTGTGTCCTGAAAAAGAGAGTGAGCGGTTGCGAAGTCATATTTCTCATCCACCGCACGGCTGTATGTTGTGAAATCAACACCGTCGAACCTCACAATACCGTCGTAGGTTCCTATGTAGATGTATCCCTTCCGGTCCTGAATCATGTCGGTAATGGTCATGCCTGGGAGTCCGTCGTCAGTTGTCCAGGTCTTTGTGACAAAATCGTTCAGGAAAGTATTGTCCACTACAGGCTCCGAAAAGACCGAAGCGCAGACCGCCAAAATTGATAGCAGCATAATAGAAAATCTCTTAGTCATAGTATGACAATTATATACCATTTTTCCCCAAAGAACAACGATGACTTTGAGAATTGTGGAAGACAAGCGCAAATCAAAAACAAAGTTAGAAAGACACATTCTAAACGGACAAGCACTTCCATTCCCGTCAGGAACCGCGTCAATCAGCATGGTGTGCGGAAATAGGTATCTGACTCCCTACGGTCGCACCGCACAAATGCTTCTTTGTCACGAACCCTGCCTCCATTACAGTGCTTGCCCAGACCTTTGAGGACTTTCCATCTCTAGTTTTGGCACTTGTCTTCCACAATCACTTTTGAAAAAATTGCAGAAACATATTTTATCTTGAGACCATGAGATTTAGATTAACGCAAAATAAAGAAACAATGACTTTGAGAATGAGCGCATCAAAAAAATTAAAAAAAATATTGGCAAATTTTACACTTTTCTTCTATAATTATTGTATGAACAATCGTGTGATTAAAAAAATTGCATTTATTGGCGCAGCATTTTTTTTTGCCGTAATGGCAGTCCCGGCGCAGGACTCCTTTTTTGGTAACTATGTCTACCAATCATGGAATGCTTTTGGCACACTCAACGGAACGACAGCAACGGACATAGCCCAGACATCAGACGGCTACATAAACATTGGAACCTACGAGGGGCTTGCCCGCTTTGATGGAATCACATTCACGACACACAAGCGCAGCTCCGGGAACGACCTCACATTTGTATCCGTCAGGGCAATACTTGAGGACTCACGGGGGAACCTTTGGCTTGGCTCCAACGACGAGGGACTCCAGAAGATTTCGAGAGACTCAAAGAAGACCTACACAATGCAGAACGGTCTTCCGAACAACTCAATCAGATGCCTTGCGGAGGACAGAAGCGGAAACGTATGGGTTGGAACCGCCAACGGAGTTGTCTACATAACACCCGAGGGACGGATGATTACGCCCCAGTTTGAGCCTGGAACAATCTACAAGGGAACGATAGCGACATCTTTTTACTGCGACACCGCCGGAAGAATGTGGCTCCTCACCGCAAACGAGAGGGGGCTATTCCTTTTTTCGGACGGACTTTTCAGAAAGAGACAGGAGCTGGAGCCGTTCGGAATCTATTTTGTGACATCGATATGCCAGGACCTCAGTGGTGTATACTGGATAGGGCTTGGCGACAATGGACTTGCGCGGGTGGAAAATGGCGAGGTAAAAAAATTAGTGACTGGGACCGCCGTTGACACATTCCCGACCACAGCAAGCTACATCGCTCCCGACGGTTCAATTTGGTTTGGCACGGAAAAGGGGCTTGTGGTATATTCGGGCGGAAAATTTTACGAGTATACAGGCGAAATCCTTGACACTGCCAAAATCAACAAGATTATAAGCGACAGGGAGGGCAACATCTGGATTGCCACTGACAGAAGCGGGATCGGAAAACTGACCCTTGGCAAATTCAAGATGGACCGGCTGGATGTCACGGTCAACAGCATTACCGAGGACCGGCATGGAAAAATCTGGGCCGGTACCGACGACGGTGTTTACTGCTACGAAAATGACATCCGGGTGGAAAACGAGCTGACAAGATACACAAGGGGATTGAGAATCAGGGACGTGCAGGCAGCCAGGAACGGTGACATTCTGGTTAGCTGCTACACCAAGCCCGGACAGCTCAGGTACGACGGAATCGAAATCAGAAGCTGGACCACCGACGACGGTCTTGCGGGAAACAAGGTCCGTGTGGCAATCGAGACGGAACCAAACGAGCTTTATGTCGGAACAACCACGGGACTCAGCATAATCCACGCGGACGGCACAATCAAAAATTTCAAGCAGACAAACGGTCTTGAGAACGAATACATAATGGCCCTCTACAAGGACACCAACGGCATAGTCTGGATTGGAACTGACGGCGGCGGAATCTATCTGATGAAGGACGAGGAACTTATCTCCCACATCACCTCCGAGGATGGACTGGCTGGCAACGTCATTTTCAAAATCACCCAGAAACTTGACGGAGCGTTCTGGATTTGCAGCGGAAGCGGAATAACAAGGTGCCCGGATTTTGACAGCAGGACCGGAATGCCGACTGTTTTTGAGAACATAGACTCTGAGAACGGAATCGGGACCGACTCCATGTTCCAGATAATCGCCGACACGACTAACACTCTCTGGATGACAAGCAACCACGGAATTGCATCGGCTCCCATGGATGAGTTTCTTGACACAATCACCGGACGGACCAGCAAGACTGAGGTAAAATTCTACGGCAAAAACGATGGCCTTGATTCCGACGGACCGACATCTACGGCGAAGAGCATACTTGACAGGTTCGGAAGGATTTGGTTCGCCATGGTTGATGGAATCGCAATCTACGACCCGGGAATGATGACCGAAAGCCACACCACCCCGCTGGTCCAGATTGAGAAGGTCATTGTTGACAACTCCGTGATCCTGGACAACACTCTCTACCAGCATGGAATGGACTCGGTGATTCTTAGCCCGGGAACAAAGCGCGTTGACATAACATTCACGGGAATCAGCTTTGACTCGCCAGAAAGAATCACTTTCACCCACAGGCTCACAAATTTTGAGAACAACTTCAGCTCCCCAAGTTCCAGCCGCACCATGTCGTACACGAACCTGCGTCCGGGGAAGCACAATTTTCTTGTGAACGCAATCAACGGGGACGGACTCTATTCCGCTCAGGCGGAGGCGGTTCTTTTTGTACAAAAGCCATTCATATACCAGATGCCGGTATTCTGGATTGCCATAGCCATAACGGTCATAGGTGGACTGTTTCTGATTTTCTTCTTGAAACAGCGGCGGATTATGAGGGAGAACGCAAGGCTGGAGCGCATGGTAAGGATGAGGACGGCGGAACTGAATCTGGAAAAGGAAAAGACGGACGAGCTTCTGCATGCGATACTCCCCGCGGAAATTGCCATGGAGCTGAAGGACGGAATACACTCCATAGGCCAGGAGTTCGAGGATGTCACCGTGCTTTTTTCGGACATCGTTGAGTTCACAAAGACATCGAGCGGACACACCGCCACGGAGATTGTTGACGCGCTTAACGAGCTTTTCACAAGATTCGACACACGCGCACAGAGATGTGGTGTTGAAAAAATCAAGACAATCGGCGACGCATACATGGCGACCTGCGGACTTCCGACTCCGAACGAGAACCACGTCCTTGTGATGATTGACTTCGCCAAGGGCATGATGCAGGATTTGGCGGAATACAACAAGACCGCCTCCATAAAATTCAATCTGAGGATTGGACTCAACAGCGGACCCGCAACCGCCGGTGTAATCGGAAGGACAAAGTTTATCTACGACGTGTGGGGTGACACGGTGAATGTCGCGAGCCGAATGGAGACAGCCGCAAACCCGGGTGGAATCCGCGTGTCTGAGGCCGTGTTCAAACATCTGAAGCCCGGTGAGGGTGGAATCACATTCAGCGCGCCTGTCGAATGTAACGTAAAGGGCAAAGGTCTTATGACTGCCTACGATATACTATAATGTGGAGGCATTATGAAAAAGTGTATCTTCTTTTCTGGACTGCTCCTTTTTTTGGCGGTCCTTGCTGGATGTGGCAAAAACAGCGACGACGGATTTGTCAAGGTAGGACTGCTCCACTCGCTTTCAGGGACAATGGCGATGAGCGAAACCCCGGTAAGGGATTCTGAGCTTCTGGCCATAAAGGAAATCAACGAGGCCGGGGGTGTCCTGGGTAAAAAAATCAAGCCAATCGAGGAAGACGGCGCGAGCGACCCGGGAACATTTGCGGAAAAAGCCCAAAAACTTCTTGTGGACGACAAGGTTGCGACAGTGTTCGGCTGCTGGACATCCGCATCAAGAAAATCGGTCAAGACTGTGTTCGAGGAGAACTACGGCCTTCTCTGGTATCCTGTCCAGTACGAGGGCATGGAGGCAAGTCCGAACATAATGTACATGGGTGCGTCCCCAAATCAGCAGGTGGTTCCGGCGGTGGAATACTGCGCAAAGACTTTCGGAAAACGCATGTACCTGATTGGAAGCGACTATATTTTCCCGAGGACAGCAAACAGAATCATACTTGCGGAATTCGGGGAGCTTGATGCGGAGTGCGTCGGTGAGACATACGTTCCGCTCGGCCACATATATTTTGGCGACGTGATAAAGGAAATCCTTGAGGAAAAGCCGGACGTCATAATCAACACGCTGAACGGCGACTCAAACATATATTTTTTCAGGCAGCTGATGGAGGCGGGAATCACGTCCGACAGGATACCGGTCATGAGTTTTTCAATCTCCGAGGAAGAGGTCAACGCAATCGGGGTGGAAAACCTGGAGGGACAGCTCGTCTCATGGAACTACTACGAGACCACCGATACATCCGCGAACGAAAAATTTGTTGCGGAATACAAGTCCGAATACGGAAGCGACCGTGTGACTGGAGACCCAATCGAGGCGGGGTACATAGCGGTCTACATGTGGGCGAAGGCGTGCGAGAAGGCCGGAACGTTTGACGTGGAGTCCGTGCGCATGGCATCAAAGGGACTGAGCTTCACCGCTCCGGAAGGGACTGTGACAATCGACGGCACAAACCAGCATCTCTACAAGCAGGTGCGCATTGGAAAAATCAATGGCTCCGGGCTGATAGATGAAATCTGGTCAACGGAGGGCGCAATCAAGCCTGACCCCTACCTTAGCACATACGAATGGGCGCGCGGACTTTATGGAAACGCTGAATAATCCGAAAGAGGTTTATTCTTCGGTAGACATTATATTTAGGAGCATTATATATGAAGATTTCTGACACAGTGAAATACGTTGGCGTTGACGACCACGAAATAGACTTGTTCGAGGGACAGTTCGAGGTCCCAAACGGGATGGCGTACAACTCCTACATAATTTTTTCCGACAGCATAGCCGTGATGGATTCGGTGGACGCAAGGTTTGGCGGCAAATGGATGGACAACATCAGGTCGGTCCTTGATGAAAACGGTGGACGGAATCCAGACTACCTTGTTGTACAGCACATGGAGATGGACCACTCCGCGAACATAAAACTTTTTGCCGACACCTATCCTGACGCAAAAATTGTCGCATCAAAAATGGCGTTCACGATTATGAAGAACCTTTTCGGAACCGACTTTCCTGGAAGGCAGATTGTTGTTTCGGACGGCTCCGCTCTGGAGCTTGGGAAAGACGCTTCCCTAAAATTTTTCACCGCTCCGAATGTCCACTGGCCCGAAGTGATTATGACTTACTACGAAAACGAGGGGACACTTTTTTCTGCGGACGCTTTTGGAAAATTTGGTGCGCTGGATTACGACGACCCCGAGGGATGGATATGCGAGGCTAGGCGCTACTATTTTGGCATAGTCGGGAAATTCGGGACCAGCGTTCAGGCTCTGCTTAAAAAAATTGACGGGCTTGGAATCAAAAAAATCTGTCCGCTCCATGGACCTGTTCTGGACGCTTGCATTGAATACTACATCGGCACATACACTATCTGGTCGAGCTATGATATTGAGTGCGATGGCGTTGCGATTTTCTACACATCGGTCTACGGGAACACCAGAAAGGCCGCCGAAAAGCTTGCGGAAATTCTAAAGAAAAAAGGATGCCCGGAAATTGCCCTGAACGACCTTGCGCGTGAGGACATCTACGAATGTGTTGAGGACGCATTCCGATATGGAAAAATTGTTCTGGCAACGACCACATACAACGGAGGGGTATTCCCAAAGATGAAGGATTTCATCAACCTGCTCACGGAGCGCAACTACCAGAACCGCACCGTCGCCCTGATTGAAAACGGAAGCTGGGCACCAGTGGCAGCAAAAGGAATGGCCGCGATGTTCGAGGGATGCAGGGACATCCACATTCTTGAAAGCAGGGTCTCAATCAAAACAAGTGTAACAGATGAAACCGTCGCCGCTCTGGAAAAACTTGCGGACGAAATATATCCATAAAAAAACAAAGGGGGGAATTTTGTGGAAAGATTGGTGGAAAAAAACAAGAGGTACAATCTGCTGATTAAGGACAAAAACGGAAAACAGATTTTCTATCTGGACAAAATCAAATTCGGAAAGCATGAGGGCGTAATCCGCTACAATGTTGACCACTGCAATTTCATAATAAGCTGGTCGGACGGATCCACAAGGCAGCTCACAGCTCACTTCGCGCAGAACATAGAGGTGACGGGTTCCGAATATCCAAGCGACCAGGACGACTGAAAAGGATTGGGAGGAAAGGCATGACAAAAATCGAAACAAAAAATGCGCCGGAGGCAATCGGTCCATACTCGCAGGCAATTGTGACGGGAAACCTTGTCTACACATCCGGGCAGATTCCAATAAATCCGGAGACAGGAAAAATCGAGGCACAGGATATTTAGGGACAGACCCACCAGTCCTGCAAAAATGTCAGGGCTTTAATCGAGGCCGCCGGTCTTGATATGTCCAGTGTAGTCAAGACAACGTGCTTCCTAAAGAACATGGGCAACTTTGCCGCGTTCAACTCTGTCTACGAAAAATATTTCACATCCAGCCCCGCCCGCTCATGTGTCGAGGTTGCCGCACTGCCGAAGGGTGCTCTGGTTGAAATAGAGGCCGTGGCGGAAAAATAGCAGATTACGGAAAGTCTCCCCGGTGATTGTTTTGGCATGAAAAAATCTTTGCTATTTTGTCAAATATATTTGACAAAAAGATGGATATGGTTTATATTATGTCTAGAATCAAGGTGCGCGGCTTGTGTGCGCCCAAAAAACATGCCTTAAGGCAGGAGGCTTTCTATGTCAATTTATCATGTATTGGGATTTTTGTTCGCCATTTTATCTGTTGTGATTGTAATTGCGGTTTTAAAGAAGAAAAAACTAACCAAGAGTTACGATGAGCGTCAGATTGCGTCGCGCGGAAAGGCATTCAGGGCGGGATTCGTGGCCTTCCTTGTATGCGAGAGCGGACTTTTCATTGCGGAAACTCTGCTTGAAAAGGAGATTGACATTTTTTCTCCCGGGGTGCTGCATCTTCTCGTTGCCATTGTGGCTGCCATTGTGTTCGTGGTGGTCTCAATCTTCAGGGACGCATATTTCCCGGTCGGACAGAAAGTGTCCAGGAGGTACTTCTTTTCGCTGGGCATGATTATAGTCTTGTGGACCCTGCTTCTTCTTAGGGGCAAGTGGATTGATGAAAACGGAAAGCTGGGCATGAACGTCCTGCTTCTTGCGATGATTGTGCTCGCGGTGTCCATACTGGTTTCGGTCATAATCAGAAACCTGATGATAAAAAGTGAATCCGAAAAGGATGTGGACTGAACCCGGGGTGGCACAATATGAAGAACCTGAAACTAAAATCTGCGCGGGCGTTGAAGGACATGTCGCAGGAGGATTTGGCGCGGGCGGTGGGTGTCAGCCGGCAGACAATCAACGCCATAGAAAAGGGGGACTACAATCCCACCGTCAACCTGTGCGTCGCTATTTGCCGGACCCTGGGAGTGACTCTCAACGACCTGTTTTGGGAGGAACCGTCGGTGTAGCGTGGAATGCGGTGCCATGGGCGGACAAGGGCATAAGGGAATAATACTTGCGTATTCTAAAATTCCGTGTTATTCTTTTTTATTATAAAAAGTTCTCTTTATAGTAACATTCTCGATAGAATCGCACGGGCTCTGAACGGGACACTCGGGGACTATGCATCAGGAGGTATCGGAGATGGCGGAATTAAAAAAGAGGGCTTCAAGTCTTGTTGTTAGCCTCATTTCAATAATAGGTGTCGGGGTTGCACTGCTGACACTTGTGCAGGTCTCTGTTCTTTCCGGGATTGCAAAAAGCTACTCGCGGGAGGAAAACATTTCGAACTATGTCCGCTGGGTAAACACTGTGGACTCCAACATTGCGGGAACGGTAGAAGGCTACTACAAGGACCTGTACGTATATGTCGGAGCGGATGTCATGGAGGCCGGGGACGTGGACCTTGCGGGCGCATGGCTGAACAGCAACCAGAACCTCAGGAGCAGGGTCTTCGACTACATAATGATTGCGGGACCAGACGGACTTGCCTATACGGATTTGGGAAAACGCACGGACATTTCCGATCGGGACTATTTCCAGGCCATAGTAAAAAACAAGCAGGAACGGTTTATCGACAACCCGGTAACATCCAAGACAACGGGCGACAGGGTAATCCACGTTGCGACGGCGCTTCGCGATGCAAACGGAGAGATTTTCGCCATGGTTGCGGGTGTCATAAAGACCAATATCCTTGGGCAGCCTGTCAAGGAGCTGGATGTCCCGGAGGGTGTGTGGCCCTTCCTGATTGATGGAAACGGTGGGATAATCTATCACCCGATGGCCATCGAGGGAGGAAACTTTCTCACAAATGTTGACGAGGAACATCAGGATCTTGTCGCGGTAACAAAGCGGATGCTCGCTGGAGATAGCGGATACGCATGGATTACGGGATGGACCGGAAGCAGGCAGGACCTCATCGTCTACTGCAAGGTCACAGGGACTCCATGGGGGCTTGGTTTTGTCATCCCCGGCAACCTTATTGACTCACTTGGCATAAAGATAAGAAATTACACGATGCTCTTTGGAGTTGTTGTGCTTGTTATGATTCTGCTGATGGGCATATTCGTGCTTATGAAGTCGCTCAAGCCGCTAAAGCTGGTAAAGGACACAATCAACGGAATTGCTTCTGGAAATGCGGACCTGACAAAGCGGATTAACATAAAGTCAAGCAACGAAATCGGGCAGGTCGTCAGCGGATTCAACACATTCGCGGAAAAAATGCAGACCATAATCCGTGACGTAAAAAATTCAAAAGAGGAGCTGAATCTTGCGGGAGAAGACATGGATGCCTCGGCTCAGGACACAACGCAGGTCATTTCGCAGATTCTGTCGAACATAGAGGGCGTGCACAGCCAGATTGTTGAGCAGAGCGCATGTGTTGAGGAGACTGCCGGAGCTGTCCACCAAATATCATCCAACATTGCATCGCTGGAACGGATGGTGGAGAACCAGAGCGCGAAAGTTTCGGACGCATCATCCGCAATAGAGGAGATGATTGGTAACATAAAGTCTGTGAACGGTTCTGTCGATACCATGGCAAGGTCCTTCGAGGCTCTTCGGAACGACGCAAATTCCGGCTACTCAAAACAGCAGGACGTGAACGAAAGAATCCAGCAGATTGAAAACCAGAGCCAGATGCTCGCCGAGGCAAACTCCGCAATAGCGTCCATCGCGGAACAGACCAACCTTCTTGCGATGAATGCCGCAATAGAAGCTGCCCATGCCGGTGAGGCGGGAAAGGGATTCTCCGTTGTCGCGGACGAGATACGAAAGCTGTCAGAAACATCCACTGTCCAGTCCAAGACAATCGGCGACCAGCTTAAAAACATAAAGGACTCCATCAGGGAGGTCGTCCAGGCATCCGACGAGTCGAGCAAGGCGTTCGAGTCAGTCTCCAACAAAATCAAGGACACAGATCAGCTCGTCATGCAGATAAAGGCCGCAATGCAGGAGCAGAACGAAGGTTCCCAGCAGATAAGCGAGGCCCTGCGCGGAATGAACGACAGTACGATGGAGGTCCACAGCGCATCATCGGAAATGTCCGCAGGAAACAGCGCAATCCTTGATGAAATCCAGCGTCTACAGAGCTCATCCGTTGCAATGAAAAACAGCATGGACGAAATGAGTGACAGCGCAAGAAAAATCAATGAGACCGGAGAGGCCCTGAACTCCATATCCGGCAAAGTACGGAATTCCATTGAAAAAATTGGTGCACAGATAGACTTGTTTAAAGTATAGGATATAATGCCCGCGGGAATTTTTTGCCCGGTCCCACTCACCTATCCGGAAAAATCGGACCAGGGATGCGGGACTGGTTTTGCGTTCCTTGGTTGCTTTTTTTGTGAAATTGGCCGGCAGAAATGTCGGTCAATTTTTTTTAGCATTTTGTCATAAAGCTCTTGACAATATACTTACCGTTCGGTATATAGATATTCATGGAAAACGAACAGAACACAAAGAAAAATCTCATGGACATAGCGGTAAAACTTTTTGCCGAAAAAGGCTACGACTCGGTTGGCGTGCAGGAAATTTGTGGCGAAGCAAAAATCACCAAGCCTACGCTCTACTATTATTTTGGAAGCAAGGCCGGTCTTCTCCAGAGCATAATCGAAAGTGCAGGAGGGAATCTGCTGGACAGAATCCGTGAGGCCGCCGCATATACTCACGATTTTCAGAACTCGCTGACAAAAATTTTGAAGGCAGCCATATCATTTGCCCTGGCAAACGAAAAATATTTTGACCTGCACTGCTCTCTTTCAAACGCACCCGACGGTAGCGAGTCCGCTGCAATCTTTTCTGCACAGAAAGACGCGCTGGAGTTGGAAATCCAGACGCTTTTTGCAAATTCGTGCAATGAGTTCGGAAACATGAGGGGAAAGGAAAAACTGTACGCGCTGCTCTACCAGAACAATGTCCGCTCCGTGGCGCAGGCTGTCATACGCGGAAAAATCGGCGCATGCGAGGAGACAGTCTACCAGATTGTCCACTCTTTTATGTATGGAATCGCAAACTGACCGCCACCACATTAGGCTTGGCACTACTTTTGTGTGGCCGGGGGATGCTGACCTCCGCTTGAATCAAAGCAGCTAGGAGACAAAAATGGATACATTATTTTCTGACAAGTTTTTTTATCACATCTACCCGCTCGGAATGTGTGGATGTCCGCTCCGCAATGACTTTTCATGTCCCGCCGGAGACGCATTTGAAAAATTGACTGGAGAGCTGGACAGAATCAAGTCGCTCGGTGTGAACGCAATTTTGATTGGTCCGGTCTTTGAGTCAAGCTCCCACGGCTACGACACCGTTGACTATTACCATGTTGACAGGCGGCTGGGCAACAATGAAAGCTTCAAAAAATTCTGCGACGCCTGCCATGAAAAGGGGCTCAGCGTACTGCTCGATGCTGTTTTCAACCACACGGGGCGAGATTTTTTTGCATTCAAGGATTTAATCCAGAACGGATGCGGCTCAAAATACAGGGACTGGTACTGCAACATCAACTTTGATGGACGCTCATGCTTTGGCGACAAGTTCGACTACAGCGGATGGGCCGGCTGCATGGATTTGGTCAAGCTGAACGGAGAAAACCCGGACGTGCAGGAACATCTTGTCTCCGCCGTGAAAAATTGGATTGATTTGTTCGGTATCGACGGGCTGCGACTGGATGCCGCCGATGTGTTGAGCAACTTGTTCATGGACAGGCTTTCGTTGGAGACAAAAAAATACAAAAAGGATTTCTGGCTTTTCGGGGAGGTCGTGCATGGCGACTACAACGGCTGGGCAAAATCTGGCCGTCTTGATTCTGTTACGAACTACCAAATCTACAAGTCCCTCTGGTCCGCCCTGAACACAAAAAATTTCTACGAGCTTTCTTACAACCTGAACCGGGAATTTGGAGCGGACGGAATGTACAAAAACATCCAGCTGTTCAATTTTGTTGACAACCATGACGTGAACAGAATCGCAAGCACACTGGAGGACAGCAATCTGCTCCACCTAATCTACGCGCTGATGTTCTGCATGCCGGGTGTGCCTTCAATCTACTACGGAAGCGAATGGGGAATCAAGGGAAAACGCGGAGACTGCGACGACTACCAGCTGCGCCCCGCCCTTCCGCCATTTTCTGACCGCATCCCCGACTTCGCAATCCCGGATGTTGAAAGCGGGAGTCTTGTCGAGACAATAAAAAAATTTGCCGACACCAGGGCAAAGAACCCGACGCTCCAGCTTGGGAACTACAGGGAACTCTTTGTCTCGAATCTCCAGTTCGCGTTTGAACGCTCGTACAAAAATCAGGCTACCAGGGTGTTCGTGAATCTGGATTCAAAACCGGCGAAAATAAAAATCAATGGACTTCCGGAAGTCGAGGTTCCGGCGAAGTGGATTGTTATTGAGTGAATCTACACCCCCTGGCAAGCAGTAAAATATAATTCCCCACTAAAAAAGGTTTCCAACCATCTGTTATAATGGAATTGCAAACACACCAGAAAACAGGAGGAAGGAAACCCATGGAAATAATAGCACAAAAGGAGAGAAAAGAAAACAGCTGCTTTGACCATGACAAGAGAATTTTGCTGGAGGGGTATCTGCTTGGAAAAACGGGCTTCCCTAAAATCACCGGCAGGACACAGCTCGCCAGGATATTCAACTGCGACCGGAAGACAATCTACAACGAGATAAAGCGCGGCACGGTCGAGCACCTGAAAAGCGACCTGAGCACAGTCATGGAGTACAATGCCGATTACGCCCAGAACATTGCGGACGCCCTGAATGAAAACCGCGGGTGCGTCCCGAAAATCATGCTGGACACAGCCCTTGCCCGTGAGCTGAGGCGTCTGATTGTGGACATGAACTTCAGTCCCTACGCGGCACTGGCTGAGTTGGAGGCGAAAGGCTGGCCGAGCAAGACGAGGTGCGTGGAGAAGAC
>DGGQ01000023.1 GCA_002392275.1 Treponema sp. UBA3870 | reverse complement strand
GACCGTACTTCTTGCGTTCAACCATACGAGAGTCGCGGGTAAGATAGCCGTTCGCCCTAAGAGCCTTGTGGCAGTTAGGATCAACCTGAGTCAATGCCCTGGCCAGACCATGCAGACAAGCACCAGCCTGTCCATTAAGTCCACCGCCACCAACATTGATGAGGATGTCGAATTTGTTTGTGTTTGATGTCACAAGCAGTGGCTGGTTTACAGTGCGAACCTGTTCCGCTGTCGCAAAGTATTCCTTAACATCCTTTCCGTTGACGACAATCTTTCCTGAGCCTTCGCGCAAAAAAACACGGGCCACAGCTGTCTTTCTTCTTCCTGTACCAATTGCAATATTTTCCACGATAGACTCCTAATTACACTTCCAATGGTTTTGGGTTCTGGGCGGCATGAGGATGCTCGCTTCCTGCATAAATCTTCAAGTTTCCGAGAATCTTGCGTCCAAGTCTGTTGTGTGGAAGCATTCCAGCGATTGTCCTTCTGAGAGGCTCGGTCGGGTTTTTTCCAATCAACGTGTCGAATGAATACTCGCGCAGACCACCGATGAATCCTGTGTAGTGGCGGTACTTCATTCCCTCATGCTTCTTTCCTGTCACCTCAATCTTTTCAGCATTGATGATAACGATACAATCACCGCAGACAGTGTTTGGCTCATAGGTGGCCTTGTGCTTTCCACGGAGAACAGATGCAGCCTTTGCGGCCACACGACCAAGCGTCTTTCCAGATGCATCAATGACATACCATTCATTCTTGATATCAGCTGGCTTTGAAAAAATTGTTTTCATTGTATATACCTACTATGTAAGATTGCATTTTCCGGTTTTGCATCGTGCCGAAAAATGTTTTGCGGATTTGGGCATCTATCCGCACAATATATACGGGGTAACAAAGAGTAACACATTTTGCACCCTTTAGTCAATGGGAATTCTAGAGTTTGAACGTCTCTATCTTTCCCGCAAGCTCCATGGTGTCATGCTGGTTCTGGTCGGAACTGACCTGCACTTCCTTGACCGAAGCGGATATTGCATCGACACTTCTGCTCATGGCCTGCATGCTCTCGGTTATGCGTCTTGTAACGTCCGCAAGCACGTTCATTTCCTTCACAACCTGGTCGGCACCCTCCAGCATTTCCGAGGAACTGTCCTTAACCGTCACGGTCGAGTCGTTGATGCTCTTCATCGCCTCCAGGACCTGTTTGTTTCCCTCGTTCTGCTCGTCCATGGCGTTTTTGACCACAAGCTCCTGGGAACGGACCGTCTGCGCAAGTTCATAGATTACATCAAACTGCTGCTGAACACCCGCGATGCTTGTCGTAATCTGACCGATGGATTCGGAAAGTGTCTTGAGGTTCGAATTGATTGCCTTGCCCTGCTTGTTCGACTGCTCCGCCAGCTTACGGATTTCATCTGCAACCACGGCAAAACCCCGACCGGCCACACCTGCGTGTGCGGCTTCGATGGCGGCGTTCATGGCAAGAAGGTTTGTCTGGCTCGCTATGGTCTGGATGATTTTGCTTGCCTCCATGAGACCGGCTGACTGCTCAAGAACTTCCTTTGAAACCCGGGCCGCATGCTCAACACGACCACGCCCCTCGTCCGAAGCCAGTCCAAGCCTGTTGACCGCCTCTGTATTTTTTTCAAGGATAGTGGTAACAGAATTGATATTTGCAACCATCTCATCAACGGCTGCGGAAGACTGGTTGACCGAAGTTGACTGATTTTCGATGCTCTCGTTCAAATCGCGGATTCTGGACACAATCTGGCTGACAGATGCGTTGGACTCATCCACACCGGCGGACTGGTTTCCCATCTCGCACAGAACCATGTCGATGTTCTTCGAAATCTCGCCCACATTTCCAGTCGCCGACTCAAGATTATCCTTCAAAAGGCCAGCAGTCTTGACCGAATCATGTGCGGAGGATGCCATGTCACCGAGCAACGACTTGGTCGTCTCGCGGAATTCATTTATATTGTTCACAAGGCTTCCAATCTCGCAGCGACACTCAACTTTCAGAGGCTCCAGACGGTAGTTTCTCTTTGAAAGCTCGGACGTGTGCGACTGGACCGCGTTGATTCCATTATTTATGGCCTTGGCAGTGAAATATATGTTCAAAAGGCTTATCACCGCAAAAGCAATCGCAATTGGCATAATCTTATCAATAAGCAGATACCGTGTCCCCTGCATAAGGTTGCCCGGAACCGACACCACATGCTCTATTATGAACACA
Organism: Treponema sp. UBA3870; assembly: GCA_002392275.1. Taxonomy (GTDB): domain Bacteria; phylum Spirochaetota; class Spirochaetia; order Treponematales; family Treponemataceae; genus Treponema_D. The sequence continues at coordinate 6,336 of DGGQ01000023.1, read as the reverse complement.
ATCGAGGCAATTGCAAAGAACATTACTGTCAGAATTCTTTGAATCAGCCCCATGATTTGCACTTCCTTGTAATGGGGGAGCCAGCACATGGATTTTTCGCCCTCGGAGAGAATCATCACAAAACCGAACAGCGCAAAAGCGAACGAAACGCCAATCAAAAGCGAGAACCAGCTGTAGAAACTTTTCCAGTTGCCCTCAAATGCATGGAAAGATAGTCCCTTGGCGTTCGCCCTAAGAATCACAACAAGGGCAAGAAGGGAATAGCAAAGCACTACAAGACCGATGTTCGCCATGTACCACAGCTTGAAGAACCTGTTCGTCGATTTGATTGCCTCGGGAGTGCCGTCGTAGGTCCTGAATTTTCTTAGGAGCAAATTATATGTCAGAACAGGAATGACCACAAGAGTCCCCAGAACCAGCGGAAAAAGAAGCGGGTCGAAGGCGAGCGAAAGATATTCCTTTACATTGATTGCCTCAGTGAACAAGGCTATCGGTCCAAAAACCAAGACCGGGAACAGGTAGCAGTAAAGAAGCAATCCAAATATCTTCCTATTAAATTTGCCGCGATTCTCCATATTGTATTCCATAAAAAACCTCTCTCAGGGACAAAAATCCCAATTTACATTTTATCATTTTTTTCAGATTCCTACAATATTTTCGTCAAAAAGCACATGCCCCGTGAAATTTTTCAAGAAAATTCCTTCTCGGCCATTTCGTAAATCCTCAAAAGATTTTGGCTCGAAAGGTCGGCACTATCAAGCACGGTCCTACGTTCAGCCCTGGACGCGGGTGCCATCTGCCATGCGTTCACAAAAATATCCGAATCGATTTTCCATGCCGAAGGTCTGACCGGAAGATTGTACTGATGCAGAATCCGGCGGATTTTTTCTATATTGCCGTTGTGGAAAATGGTCGCGACATAAGTTCCAATGGCCACACTGATTCCATGCGGTATTCTGATTTCCGGGAAATTTTCTTCAAGCGAATGGCAGAAAAGATGCTCGGAACCGGACGACGGACGTGAGTTTCCCGCAATCTCCATGGCAAGGCCGCCCATCACAAGAGCCTGAGCCAGAACTTTTATGAAGCTCTTCGACTTGATTGATTTCTCCTCGTTGTAGCAGATTGCGTTGAAAGCCATTTTCGAAATCATGTAGGCAAAATCATCAACAGGTTTTCCGGTCATTTCCGCATCGATTTTCCAATCCTTCAATGCCGTGTACTTGCTGATTGTGTCCCCTATTCCCGCAAGAAGCTGAATCTCCGGCGCGCTCATGATTATCGACACGTCAACAAGGATTGCGTCCGGAATGGTGCATCGGAAAGTCTTTCTTTTAAGTCCGTCAATTCCGAGAACGGAAACAGGAGAAACAAGACTGTCGTTGCTCAATGTCGTTGGAAGACAGATGTAGGTCGCCTTGCTCACAAAGGACGCATATTTTGCCATGTCCAGAACAGTTCCGCCACCAAATCCCACGACCACGGAAATGTCCTCCATCACAACATGCTTTGCAAGAGCCACCGCCTGCTCAAAACTTCCGTCCCGCACAAGATAAGTCTCGCAGTTTTTAAAATTTGAACGGATTGTTGAAAGCATATCCACATAGATTTTTGAAAGATTTTCATCCGTCACAAGCATAGCCTTTTTCAAATCAATCTTCGGCTCCCTGTCGGCCATCACATCCTTGATGCGTGAAAAAATCCCCTCCTCAACAATAAGGTGATCCGGTAATCTAAATCTATTCATTGAAGCCTCCCTTTAAAATCTTCGACATTAACGTTTTTCAACCCAAGATTCGACATTGTATTTTCCGTCGTTTTCAAGTTTCATGAGGAAACCCGTTCCGTCATTCATCACGACCTGACCCATCGCATATCCTTCCTGCGCAACATAGGCGTTTACCGTTTCCTTGTAAACCGGAGTGTCAATCTTGAACATGACCTCTCCTGATTCCAAGACGTTTACTGCGGAACCAAAATTCAATCTGTCATCGGAAACCTGATATGAACACAAACCCTGGTCCGTAACATTCACCGTGCATGAAAGGCTTTCGTCCTCCTCAACATGAAACGAAGAACCGTCATCATCCCACGACACAAGAAGCTGCCTGCCACCATTGGAAATGCTTATTGCAGAAAGTGTTTTTCCATCCGCATCCATCGCGTATTCGATTTCACAATTTTCTGACAGCAAAATCTTACTGGAATTTTTTTGAGTCTTTTTGCATCCGGAAAAAATCAATGCCGCTAAAACAAAAGTAAAAAGTAGCTTTTTCATATCCATTCTCCATTAACATTTTTTTACGAATCAATTATATTGACAAATTCATTTCGGTTCAACGGAATCCATTCCAATTTTTGTCAATCTGTAATAGAATGGACGCATGAAAATTTATTCACCTTATCCAGAAATGGAAAACGCCGCCGGGATGATTTCGGACTCTGACAACGCAAGGCTTCTAATCCGCCACAGCATACGTTTTGACAATCCCGTTAACAATAATTACGACCCTCTTCTTCTTACGCCGGAGGGAATTGAACTTGCAAAAAAAATCGGAAGCGTAATCGACAGGCCGATTGGAGAATGTCTTTCAAGCACAATCAAAAGATGCGTCCAGACTGCCCGTTACATCTGCGAGGGTGTGGATAAAAAATATTGCCAGGAAATCCCGGAGATTCGGGAAACAAAAATTCTTGCCGATACGCTGGGGGCAACAAATGCCAATATTGGGTGGCATGAATACTTTCACTATCTGCAGATTGGAAACAAAGAAATGTGCCGGGGCATCACGCTCGAAATGGAAATCAAGAGGCTCATCGACACCGTTTTTTGGACAAAGGGAGAAGCGGGAAAACTTGATTTAATCTGCACGCACGACAGCCACATAATAATTGCGGCAAGCGCGCTTTTTGATTTACGCACAGGGCTCGACGGCCACGACTGGTGCAGATATGCGGAGGGACTTTTTTTCACCGGCACACGGAATGATTTTACTGCATTCTGGCGCGGCGAAAAAAGACGTTTCGTTGATTATCTGATTTAATCACCATTCCATCCGCAGGCGATTAAATTTTTCTGACAGGCACTCCAGATTTTTCCAGTTCGGCTTTGATTCCGCCAATCGTGTAGTCTCCCGAGTGGACCATGCTTGCAATCAAGGCGGCATCGGCTTTTCCTTCGGTCAAAACTTTCACAAGATGCTCAGGTTTTCCGCCTCCACCGGATGCAATCACAGGAACGTCCACGGCCTCGCTTATTTTTTTTGTGACTGTAAGCTCATAGCCGTCACGAGTTCCGTCGGCATCAATCGAATTCAGCACAATTTCTCCTGCACCAAGGGACACTGCTTTTTTTGCCCACTCCACCGCATCAAGCTCCGTTGCCACTCGTCCGCCGTTTATGTAGACCCTGTATCCGCTCGGCATTTTTTCATCCTTTGCGGCATCCATTCCCAAAACGATGCACTGGTTTCCGAAGACCTTCGCGCCTTGGGAAATAAGGTCTGGATTTTTTACAGCCTGGGAATTGAGCGAAACTTTTTCCGCACCCGCCAAAATTGTTGAGCGTATGTCGTCCAGAGTTCCGATTCCACCGCCGACACAGAAAGGAATGAACACCTGACTTGCGACTCGCGAAATCAAATCTAGAATCGGTCCCCTTCCACGCGCCGATGCCATTATGTCATAAAAAACAAGCTCATCAACTCCCTGCCTGTAATATTCCGCGGCCATATCAACAGGATCGCCGATATCCACGTTGTTCAAAAATTTAACGCCCTTGGTTGTGCGACCGTCCTTAACGTCAAGACAGACAATTATTCTTTTTTTCAGCATTTCAGTCTCCAGCTCAATTTTATCAATTCAATTTTTCCTACAAATCCGCCGCAACATAATTCCTAAGGATTCTGAGTCCCGGCTCACCAGATTTTTCCGGGTGAAACTGGAATGCAGTCACGCTTCCTTTTTGGACGACGGCAGGTACCATCATTCCGTAAGTTGCGTAGGATTTGATTATCACAGGATCGTCAGGCTGGATAACATAGGAATGGACGAAATAAAAATCGGACTCCTCTTTCACACCTTCAAGCAGATTTGATCCTCCGTTGCAGAACGTCAGATCGTGCCAACCCATGTTCGGGATTTTTAAGGTCAGCGGCTCCATCGCTCCCATTTTGATTTCATCCGCACCAGGATTCCGTTCCTTCCACAGATTTGAAAAGTGGCGGATTTTTCCCGGAACAAGACCAAGGCATTTCGTGTCGCCCTCTTCGCTGTAATCAAAAATAATTTGCGAGCCAAGGCAGATTCCCACAAGCGGTTTTTCAGCTGCGGCCCAGTCCTTCAAAAAAGAATCGAACCCGGTTGTCCTAAGCTGCTCCATTGCATAAGAAGCCTCGCCGACTCCGGGGAAAATCAGTCTGTCAACTTTCTCCAGATCGAGAGGATTTTTTGAAACTATAAACGGAGCCTTGATTGCGTCCAAAGCCCGTTCCACACTTTTAATATTTCCTGCGTTGTAATCTACAATTCCTGTCATGGTATTTAAATCCTATCGGAGGTGATTTTTTATGTCAATGTATTTTTCAGAACTATAGCGAACTATACCGAATTATCCTGAAAACAGATTAAAGCACGTACTTTTTCAGAAAATCTCCGACGCCGTTTTCATCGTTCGTCTTTTCGGTCACAAAATCTGCAATGTCCTTGATTTCTTCAAAACCGTTACACATGGCCACACCGTATCCGCACTCGCGGATCATGTCCTCGTCGTTCATGCTGTCACCGAATCCAATCGTCTCTTTCCTGCTGATTCCCAGATGGTCTGCAAGAAAATTTACGGCCTGTCCTTTTCCACAGTTGGCCGGGAGAACTTCCAGAAAATATGGCTTACTGACAAAAACGTTCGCACGCGTTCCCAATCCATCGCGGAGTTTTTTCTGGAGCACCTGAAGCTTTTCCGGCTCACCCGCAATCAGCATCTTCACAAAACCCTGCCGCAAAAAATTTTCATAATCCTCGACGATTTCAAGACGGACACCGCACATCTCCGAATCAAGGCGCGTCCACTCGGTTGATTTTTCTGCATAAATCACATCGGGACCATAAACCTCGGAATAATATCCCATTTCACGGGCCATTCTGTCCGCATACAAAAGCACGTCGGCAGGAACTTTTTTATTGTAGATTCTTTCCCTTTTGTGCATGTCGAAAATCGAACATCCGTTCACGGCTATAATATATCTCCCGGATTGGGTTCCAGCCAGATCAAGCCGCCGGACAAAAGGAAGTATCGCATCCTCCGCGCGACCGGAACACAGCACCACATAAATTCCAAGCGATGCCGCACGCCTAAGCACGTGTACATTTTCATCGGATATTTCCCGCGAGTCATTCAAGAGCGTATCGTCAAGATCCAGCGCAATCAATTTGACCGGAAGTTTTTTTTCAGGTAGTTTAGTCATGGAATCAATTTATACAGGAAAAAAACGACTGACGCAATAACCTTGAAAATCAAAAAAAAAAACACACATCATGAAAGAAGCCAGACTGTTTCAATTTTTTATGCAAACTTTTCTAAACGAAGGATTCCGCGCGCCACCGTTATTTTGCCACCATAAAGCGCAATCTAAATCAAAGACATTATATAAATCTGGCATAGATTTTCTTCTCCCCAGATTTCTTTTATGACTTCAAGCTCGACAGTGGCATCTCCAATTTTTTTCAGACAAAGAAAACCGGCATATTCATAATTTTCTTTTGCCGCAAGAAAAATCCAATTGACGCAATCTGCCATATACTTTTCCCTGCTCTCATCCAATTCAAACCAATCATGCAGAGACTCAAGAATTTTGTCAAAGCATGCTTCGTAATGCGGCAGAAAGAAAAAGAATAGCGCATAGACCTTTTTTTATTCAATATTCTGCGCTATACTAAAGGTATGGCAAGAACATCGACAAAAAAAACGGCAGAATTATCATCTGCAACCATCGGCTTTGAACAGCAGATTTGGGACGCAGCCTGCGAACTTTGGGGACACATTCCCGCTGCAGATTACCGCAAAATCTTTACAGGACTTATCTTCTTAAAATACATCTCAACCGCATTCGAAAAGAAATACGCAGAACTCGTGGCAGAAGGCGACGGTTTTGAAGACGACCCGGACGCTTACGAAGCAGACAACATCTTCTTTGTCCCTCCAGAAGCCCGCTGGTCAGAAATTGCAAAGGCAGCCCACACACCGGAAATCGGCACAATCTTAGACAAAGCCATGATTGCCATAGAAGCCGACAACAAAAGCCTCAAAGGAGTTCTTCCAAAAAACTACGCCAACCCCGA
>DGGQ01000107.1 GCA_002392275.1 Treponema sp. UBA3870 | reverse complement strand
CAATGTGGAGCCACATAGAAGCTGTAACATTGTTCTCTCCAGTTGGGCGGGCAAAGCGTCCAGTGAACATGTTCATGCCGTTGAACTGTGCGTGTGATGCAACGCGGTCAACTTCAGCGATGAGAGAAGAAACCTCGACCTGAATCATGATGCGGTCTTCGTCGGTGTAGATACCGTTGCTTGACTGGACAGCCAGCTCACGGATGCGCTGGATGATGTCTTCTGTTTCCTGAAGGTATCCTTCAGCTGTCTGGATGAAAGAAATACCATTCTGAGCATTCTCTGAAGCCTTGTTCAAACCACGAATCTGGCTGCGCATTTTCTCAGAAACTGCAAGACCTGAGGCATCGTCTCCAGCACGGTTGATTCTCATGCCAGAAGAGAGCTTCTCCATGTTTTTCTGGCGGCTAACCTCAGTCAGCCCTTCAGAACGCTGTGCAAACATAGCACTCATGTTGTGATTGATAACCATAATGTATCTCCTTATAAGGTAAGATTTCTAGAGTTACAGACAAACATGCGATATGTCTGCTGTCCCCGGGTTCTACCACCCTATGCTTTGAATTTCGGACTTGTATTTTTTTGACTTTAGAGATTTTTTATCTTTTTGGAAAAAATTGAGTTTTTTTTCTTTTTTCCCCCATCTTTCCAAAAACTTCCATATAAAGTATCATTGTGGCATGAACGAACTTCAACTTAAATACGGATGCAACCCGAACCAGAAACCGGCAAGGGTCTTTATGGAAAACGGAGCTGATTTGCCTATCACTGTTTTGAACGGCAGACCCGGCTATATCAATCTTCTGGACGCTTTCAACGGATGGCAGCTTGTAAAGGAACTCAAGGAGGCGACCGGTCTTCCTGCGGCCACAAGTTTCAAGCATGTTTCACCGGCCGGAGCTGCTGTCGGTCTTCCGCTTTCGGACACGCTCAAAAAAATCTATTTCACCGAAAACGTGGAGCTGACCCCTCTTGCATGTGCCTATGCCCGCGCACGTGGAGCCGACCGCATGTCATCTTTCGGCGACTTCATTTCCCTTTCAGACGAATGTGACGAGGCAACCGCGCTCCTCATTAAAAAGGAAGTAAGCGACGGAGTTCTCGCACCTTCATACACACCAAAGGCTTTGGAAATCCTCAAGGCAAAGAAAAACGGAAACTATCTTGTGATTCAGATTGACCCGGATTATGTTCCGGCGAAGCTTGAAAAAAAGCAGGTCTTCGGAGTGACTTTCGAGCAGGGACACAACTTCCTCAAAATCGACGAGTCATGCCTTTCAAACATTGTCACCAAAAACAAGACGCTCTCGGAAAATGACAGGCGCAATCTCATCATCTCACTGATTGTGCTGAAATACACACAGTCAAACAGCGTGTGCTATGTTAAGGACGGACAGGCTATCGGGATTGGTGCAGGACAGCAGAGCCGCGTTCACTGTACAAGACTTGCAGGACAGAAGGCCGACAACTGGTGGCTCCGTCAGTGCCCGAAAGTCCTTGGACTTGAATTTGTTGACGGAATCAAACGTGCGGACAGGGACAATGCAATCGACGTGTATATCGGAGACGAATACATGGATGTCCTTGGCGAAGGAAAGTGGCAGAGGATTTTCAAGACCAAGCCGGAAGTCTTCACAAAAGAAGAAAAAGCCGAGTGGATTTCAAAGAACACCGATGTTGCCCTTGGAAGCGATGCTTTCTTCCCGTTCGGAGACAACATCGACCGCGCGCACAAATCGGGTGTGACTGCCGTGGTTCAGCCGGGCGGATCAGTCCGTGATGATTTGGTCATCGAAGAGGCGGACAGCTACAACATGACCATGTGCTTCAACGGAATCAGGCTTTTCCACCACTAATCGGACTGGGATTACATGCCGCATGAAAAATCATCGTGTTCGGCACCAAGGCATGTGGTCCCAAAAAATGAAACTTTAATGCAATGAAACGGTTGCGGCAAATGGCTAAGTGATTTTTATCGGTCTCTACGCCGGATTGTAGGGGGCCGCTGGCGGCTTGCGCGAGCAATGGAGTGAGCTTTGCGAACGGAACCCCGGAAAGCCGGTTTCACTTGTTTGCGCCGGGCATTAAAAAGGGACAGCCGGACAGTCTTTGCATGTCGTCCAGAAATTTTTTGACATTCTGATTTGTATTACGAAATTCTTTTAGTTTCCTTGCAAAATTTTCAATTTTATCGTAAAATTGGAATACAAAGGCGTTCCAATCTACATTGTGCATTTTGGAGTTTCCTTTTCAGAGAACATTCGAGTCCACCCAAGTTTTTCTGGTTCCACAAAAAAAATCGTTATAATTTGAAAAACGCTTTTTATCGTTTGAGTTTATCTGAATTTCTATTCGCATCTTTTATGGAGGATTTTTGCGATGGATAGGAAAAAATATCGTACAGGTCTGATTCTGACCGCTATTGGTGTTTTTGTGGCTATAATGACCATTGTTTTTTTCTGGGGAAGGATTTCGTTTAGGAACAAGTCCAACGAGACGCTTAGGCATGCGTCCGAGCTGAAGGTTCTGGAGTTTTCGGCAAGCCTTAGTGAGCAGCTGACCCTTGTCCGACAGATGATAAAGTCCCCGTCAATCGCTTCGTTTATGGAAAATCCCTCCGATGAAGTTCTACAGGGAATGGCCATGCAGGAATTCTCCGCCTTCCAGAATTCTTTTTTGAGCAAATCGCTTTTCTGGGTTTCCGATGCCGACCACAAATTCTGGCAGGATATGGAGATGAAGTATCTGCTGGATCCCGAAGACCCTGCGACTTACTGGTACAAGATGACCATGTACGAGACCGAGGAATACAACTTCAACATAAACTACAATCCGGATTTGGACACAACGATGCTCTGGGTCAACGCCGTCATAAGGAACAAGGCAGGAACTCCGGTTGGAATTGCGGGTACGGGAATCCCTCTGACTGATTTTATAGATTCCATGTATAGCAATCTTCCTAAGGAAATTGAGATGTACCTTTACAACGACAATCTGGAAATCACCGGAAGCAAGGACCGAAGCATTCTTGCCGAACATCTGGAAATCTATTCGCGTATGCCCGAACTGAAGGGAACAAATGTCGTTCCAAAGTCGATAACACTTTTCAACGGACCGAAAAGCCAGTTCGCCCTTGCGCCTCTTGATTTGGTCAACTGGCACATGGCAATGGCTATTCCATTTACGGTCGCGGAATTTTTTAAAAACGCTCTGACTCCAATTTCCGTGTGCCTTGTCATTTTGATTATCTTTGTCGTGACGGGGCTGGGTCTGAACCTGATTGTTAGTCTGAAAATTCTGAACCGCGCGGTTGAGGAGCTTTCGTCTGGAAATGCGGATTTGACAAAGCGTGTCGTCCTTACAAAAAATACTCTGGGCATTGTGTACCAACTGGTGGACAACCTGAATCTTTTTATCCAGAAGTTGCAGGAAATCATCGGGAACGTGAAGACGGCGGACAAAAATCTGACTTCGGTAGGAAAATCCATGGCCGCAAGTACGGAGAATACAGCGAGCGCAATTTCACAGATTCTTGCAAACATCCAGAGCGTCCACTCGCAGATTACGGACCAGTCCAGAAGTGTGCAGGATACGGCCGGGGCAGTAAACGAGATTGCCTCAAACATAGAATCGCTTGAGCAGATGATTCAGCACCAGTCGGACGGTGTTTCCCAGGCTTCGGCGGCGGTTGAGCAGATGATTGGAAACATTCAGTCAGTCAATCATTCCGTGGACAAGATGAACAGCTCATTCTCGTCACTTGAAGAACAGTCCAACGCGGGACAGGACAAGCAGCGGGCGGTCAACGAAAAAATCCGGCAGATTGAAGAAAAGTCCAAGATGCTCCAGGATGCAAACCAGGCAATAGCAAACATTGCCAGCCAGACAAATCTTCTTGCAATGAACGCGGCAATCGAGGCGGCACATGCGGGAGAGGCAGGAAAGGGATTTGCGGTGGTCGCGGATGAAATCAGGAAGCTGTCAGAAACTTCGTCCGCACAGTCAAAGACGATTGGTGAACAGCTGAGCGGAATCCAGTCTTCAATTCTGGAGGTTGTCGGTGGTTCCGAAGAAGCAAGCAAGGCATTTACGGTGGTGTCATCGGAAATTGTCCAGACGAATCAGCTGGTCAGGGAAATCAAGCTGGCCATGGACGAGCAGAACGAAGGTTCAAAACAGGTGATAGAGACGCTGCGCACAATGAACAACAGTACGTTGGAAGTCCGGGATGCCGCACACGAGATGACAGAAGGAAACAGGCTCATTCTCAAAAACATACAGGGTCTTCAGGATGTGTCCGGCTCCATGAAAAACAGCATGGACGAGATGACTTTGGGTGCGCGTAGAATCAGCGAGACAGGTTCGGAGCTTTCCGATATTTCTTCACGCATGAAGGATTCTATCGCTGAAATTGGAAACCAGATGAGCCAGTTCACGGTCTAGGTGTTACTGTTGAGGGAATCTCTAATAAGGAGACACTGAATAATCCGCTTTCGGACTGTTCAGTGTTTCCTTAGTTTTTAGGCGGTCAGAGGTGGCCGCTATGCATTTTCGGAGTTTTCTTTTTTTGCGGGTTTGTTTTTTACTTCCGCTGTCTTTTCTTTCATTTTTTTATCCCTGAGCCAGAGAGCAAACATAAGTCCAAGTCCTCCGACAATCATTATGAAGCAGAAAATCTGGCCTGTGCTTATGTTCATCAACGATGTGTTTCTTGCAATCTCTTTGCTTCCGTCTTTGCTGATTCTGAATCCCAAATCTGCATCCGGTTCACGGAAATATTCAATCACAAAGCGGACGACACCGTAACCCGTGCAGTACAAAGATCCGATGAATCCGTCGAAAGGCTTTTTCTTGCGCAGGTTCCAGAGCAGTGTTCCAAGGAAGACACCCTCGAACAAGGCTTCGTAGAGCTGGCTTGGATGGCGCGGAAGATTTACCAAAGTTGCTCCATCGGGTGCCGTCATGCCGATTTTTGTCATTATGTCCTGAACCCAGTCCTGAGACACCGGGAATTTTTCCGCCGCAGGGAAAACCATTCCCCATGGCATTGTGGTGACACGACCGTAGAGTTCTCCGTTCATAAAATTACCAAGGCGACCGAACGTGTATCCAATCGGAATCGCAACGCTCATAACGTCAATCCATTTCCATGTGGGCTTTTTGTGAACCCTGCACCAGACCAACATTCCAATCAGTCCACCGATGAATCCGCCGTGGTAGGACATTCCAGCGAGGCCTGTGAATTTTTTTGTAACAGGGTCGAATGGCCAGAAAATGAGCCACGGTTTTTTCCAGTAGGTTCCGCTTGTGTCATAGACAAGTGTTGAAAAAATCCTCGCTCCCAAAAGAAGCGCAACAATTCCCCATGCAAGGAAACTGAAAAGCTCATCCTCCGTTGCCTTGTGGTCGGGTGTGTCAAGAAGTCCTTCCTTCCGTTCTTTTTTCAAAACCAAAAAAGCGGTTCCAAAAGCAAATACATACATCAGACCGTACCAGCGGATAAGACTCAGCACTGGCACGTTCGGTATAATCTCCGGGTGAATCCATGACGGATATTCAATGTAAAGAGGCATTACTTTTTCCTTCTATAATGTTGTTTAAACTTTATATCCTTTTCGGGCTGCGTCAACCAGCTTTTTTTTCAGCAGGATGTTTTCCTTTTTGAGCTGGGTGATTTCAAACTGCTGCTGCTTGATTGCTTCCGCAAGTTCGCCTGTGGTCAATGTGCCACTTCCGATAAGCTCCTCCACGTAGGACATTTTCTGGTAGTAATCCTCGCCCGCCTCCTCCGCAGCAATCTGGAAGGAAGTTTCGCTTGCCTGTGTGATGTCGTAGCCGGAATCAAAAGCAAGTGTCTCCGAGTGGATGATTTTGTCCGCCACACGGTAGATTCCCTGGGCAACAAGGGACTGGGGCTTGTAGATTATAATCGGAAGTCTGGACGCTAGAGCCTTGTCCTGCAATGTGTCACGGTAGATTACGCCAAGATGCTCCAGATTCAGACCAAGGAACTGCTGGCAGGAACGACGGATTTTGTTCGCACGGTCGGCATCCTTGGGGTCCTCAATCATGTTCAGCACAAGGCGTGGACGGAATTCCTGCATGCGTGACTTGAAAAGGGCCGTGTTCTCTGGATCTACAGATTCCAGTGCTTCGACCAGTTTTGGTATGTAAAGACGCTGGAGCGACGCGGAATCTTTTTTCAGGTTCTCAAGATAGTCGTGCGCGGGTGTCCCCCTTCTGAATGTGTTGTACATCATGCGGAAGACTATGCTCTTCAAAAAGAGATAGCCGTTGAGCGTGGCCGTGACTGTCGGGGCTGTGACGATTATTCCCTGCGGTGAAAGAAGGAACATGTCAAGAATTGTCAGATGGGTTCCCGCTCCTAAATCAAGAACAAGGTAGTCAAAATCAAGCGCCTGAAAATTTTTGACCAGATCATTTTTTTTGCTTGCCCTGAGCGATGTGAGTCCAGGAATCTCCGAGTCACCCGCTATGAAATAAACGTTCTCATAATCCGTGGGACTTATGATTTGTTCAAAAGGTGTCTGGCCTGTGAGATATGTTCCTATTCCTGTTTTTGGCGAAGTCTGTCCTATGACCAGATGAAGGTTCGACGCACCCAAATCAAGGTCAACCAAGAGAACTTTTTTACCCGCCTGTCCTAAAGCTATGGCAAGATTCGCGCTGAGAAGTGATTTACCAACACCACCCTTGCCACTCGCAACTGGTATTATCTGCATACATCTATTGTATACCAAAACCATGGCTAGGGCAATCTATTTTCGGCAATCAACATACATCAACATACGGGCGGACAGTTTTGCAAAAAATACCACCTAATTGGGTAGTCACTTTTTTATTTGCCTTGTATACTATCTAACAAGCGAGAAAACTCGGAAGGAGACATTATGAAAAAAATAGCCGGCATTATAATGGCCATCACTTGTGCAATGCTGATTTCTTCATGTTCCGGTGGAGGAAGTTCAAACAGATCGTCCGATGACAGAGGCGTAGTATCCACTACATCAAGTGGCGGTATTATCAAGCGTGCGGATGGAAGTATAATCAAGACGGGCGGTTACAAAAGAGCAAACCCCGCGGCCCGTGCATCCGCACCAAAATATAAGGCGGCAAAATCATCCAAGGACCTTCCATCAAAGGTTGACCTTAGAAAATTCATGACAGCAGTGGAGAATCAGGGGGAACTCGGTTCATGTACGGCCAATGCGACCGCCGGAGCCTATGAGTATCTGATTAACCGCAATCAGGGCATTTCCGACTACAACGTGAGCCGTCTGTTTTTGTACTACAACGCACGCGCAATCGACAACAATACAAGTCGTGACGAGGGTACATTCAACAGTTCAATCCTTCAGTCGCTCAATGAAACGGGTGTGTGCAGCGAAGATACATGGCCTTATGTTGTAAAAAAATTCGCCCAGAAACCAAGCAGCGAATCATACTCCGAGGCACAGGAAAACAGGATTTCAAAATACGAGTTTGTTCCTCTGGAGCTTGACACATGGAAGAGCGTTCTTGCGGAGGGATATCCAATTATTTTTGCCGTGAATACATACTCCTCATTTGAAAATCCGCGCAAGGGATTCATTCCCATGCCAAGAAGAGGCGAGAGGGATGAAGGCGGACACGCAATGTGCTGTGTTGGATATTCGGATCCGGACGAGTGCTTCATAGTGCGAAACTCATGGGGACACCAGTGGGGAGACGGCGGCTACTGCTACATTCCTTACGAATACATGATGGACCCCAGCCTCAACTGCGATGACTCGTGGGTTATATACGACGTGAATCCTATCAGCTCGCAGGCGGCGAAAGAGGCCTGGTCGTATGATGACGAGTCCATTTTTGTTGATATGGAAGACGAGTTCTCTGAAATGTCCGACGAGGATTGGGAAGACATGTGTGACGAACTTGGTGAATACGACATTGTTTACCGTTTGGGCGCGCTGTACAATGTTGCATATTGGGGAGACATTGAAGTTTCATCCGAAGAGAAAAAACTTGCACAGGACAAGCTGAAGAGAATCCTCCAGATGTTCGAACTTGAGTATTCGCCGAAAAAGGTCCTAAAGAACTGTGAGAACCTTTGGATTGACAAAGACAACTTCCTTGAGGACACAGTTGAAATCCTTTCCAAATACATTTCCGAGGGTGCTCTTGCGACAATTGCGGCGGACATGTTCGAGATTGCGGAAGCAGATGACGACCTTGCTGATGACGAGCGTCTGTTGATTGCAGGACTTGTTGGCGACTGGCTCAATGAAGATCTCGTAGAAGAGTATTTCTCTGACTGGCTTGAAGACTACGACGAGGACGATGACTACTACGATTACTACGACGACGAAGACTGGGATGATTATTATTACGATGATGATTATTACGACGACGATGACTACTACTACGATGACGATGATGATTATTACGATGACGATGATGATTATTACGACGACGACGATGATGATTATTACGACGACGACGATGATTATTATGACGACGATGATGATTATTACGACGACGATGATGGTTACGACGACTATAGTAACGTCCAGTACCAGTACCAGTCACAGGACCAGTATCAATACCAGTATCAGTCACAGTCCCAGTCTAGTGCAAGCGCAAGTGCCAGTGCTGGTGGAGCTAGTGCAAGTGCCAGTGCCAGTGCTAGTGCTGGTGGAGCCAGTGCAAGCGCAAGTGCCAGTGCTAGATAGATATGGACGGCGACAGTAGATTTATACCGGTACCAATTGATGCTACGGTATAATCAATATATCTCTTCGTATAGTCGCGGGGGGATGTAGGAAAAAGCGCAAATCAAGACAAATGGGGAGTAAAAAGCTCTCCATTTGTTTTTTAAAGAATTTGCTCTTGAACAATTGGTAAAAAACACCGTAAAATATAGATATGGGAAAGAATATTCATGCGACAATGCGTCGCCACATAGCCAAGGCCGCGGCCATATTTTTTATGACCATAGCCACTTCACAATGTTTTGCGCAGTCTCAATCAAAATCCGCAAATATCAATCCTGAACAGGAAAAGCGCTATCTCGATATAATCAACACTCTCTACTATTATATACAGCAGAACTATGTTGATGATGTTGACCCGGAAATCCTGTATGCCGGTGCACTCAAAGGTATGCTCGAAGCACTGGACGACCCGTATTCAGTCTACATGCCAAAGGATGAATGGAGGAGCCTGAAGGACACTACAGTTGGCAGCTTTGGAGGGGTTGGTCTTTCAATCACCAAGCCAACCGAAAACAAACCAGACAAGCCGGCCTATGTAGAAGTGTCCCAGCCAATCGAAGATTCACCAGGATACAAAGCGGGAATCCAGTCCGGTGATTTGATTGTCGCAATCGATGGAACCGACACATCCACCATAACGATGAACGAGGTCCTGGACATGCTTCGCGGAACTGTTGGAACAAATGTCACTGTCAGAATCCGTCGCGGAAAGACAATGGAGTTTGAGCGTGTGCTTACCCGGGCAATCATTGAAAATCCAACTGTAAAATCCGGCATGATTGAGGACTCAAAAATTGGATACATAAAGATTACCGAATTCTCATCAACCACGGCACAGAGAGTCCAGGAGGCCATAGACAAGTTCAGCAAGGAAAAATACACCGGGCTGATTCTTGACCTTCGCAACAACGGGGGCGGACTACTTTCATCCTCAGTTGATATTGCTGAAAAATTTATTGATTCAGGTGTGATTGTCTCGACAAAGAGCCGCATTTCCTACGAAAACTCTGTCTACACGGCGCACAGGGCAAGAACAACGGTCCGCAATCTACCGGTGGTCGTGCTGATTAACGGAGCGTCGGCATCTGCATCTGAAATTCTTGCTGGAGCGTTGAAAGATGCCCATGTCGCATATCTGGTTGGCGAAAAGACCTACGGAAAAGGCAGCGTCCAGATTCCGAGCGAGCTTATCAACAACGACGGATTTAAAATCACCGTGGCGCGCTACTATTCACCGAGCGACACAAACATAGACAAGATTGGTATTCCGCCGGACAGGGAAGTTAAGTTCCCGGAATTCAGCGAGGATGAGGAGAAGGCATACGTAAGTCTGGTGGAGTCCAACGAAATCGAAACATACGTCGAGAACCACCCAAACATGAGCGAGGAAGATATTGCGGCCTATGCAAACGTGCTTCATCTTGCGTATCCAGTGGAAAATCGTGTAATCAGAAAGATTATCCGCAACGAGGTTGACAGGACCAAGCCAGCCCGCCTTTATGATTTGGACTACGATCTCCAGCTCAACGAGGCAATCAAGATTCTCAAAACCGAGGACATGAAGGCTCTGATGAAGTCAACCAAGACTTTGAAGCAGCTACAGGCTGAGGTCAAAGCAGAACAGTCGGAAAAATCAGAAAAGTAAGCTGATGAGGCAGTTCATAGCGGATTCCGGTCTGGACAGTTCTGGCTGCCTTGAAGTGTCGGGAAAAAAATACCGGCACATTGTTCAGGTGCTGCGTGTGGAGCCGGGCGACATGATTGATGTGCGTCTTCCCGATGGTTCCATGCAGCAGATGACGGTCGCCAGAATCAACCAGACGGAAAAAAGCCTTGTGCTCCAGTGCGCGGGAAAAAGGTCGGACAAAAAATCTGACATGGCGGTGGACAAAAAAAACTCACCCACGCCACAGGAAATCTGGCTTTTCCAGTTTGTCGCAAAGCCACCAAAGATGGACTTGATTATAAGACAGGCTACCGAATGTGGAGTTTCGGTCGTTGTCCCGGTGGTTGGAGAGTTCTGCCAAAGCGGTCCGGTCGATTCGGCACAAAAAAAGAGCGACGGCAAGGACAATCGTTGGCAGCGCATAATCACCGAGGCCCGGGAGCAAAGCGGTTCGCCTGTTGAAACGAGGGTCATGCCATGCGTGTCCCTGGAAAATGCGCTGGAAATCTGGAAAACGGAGAGCAAAAATCAAGGCAGGGCTGTTGTCCTTTACGAACAGAGCGAGGGAACCATAACAATCCACGAAGCTTTTGCCGATAATACCAAAGCAGAAAAAATCGCTGTTTTTGTGGGTGCCGAAGGAGGCATTTCCCCAAACGAAATAGCGGTTATGAAAAAATATGAAATACTTCCCGTGCATTTTATGACAAACATACTGCGCTGCGAGACTGCGGCGTTATACGGTTTGGCCGTTGTGCAGAATACACTAAGGGAGAAGGAACTATGGCAATTCAGAGAATAAAGGTTTTGGACGTGCCCGTGGACATCTGCGAGGCTCAGGACATTGAGGAAAAGATTCTGGAAATGGAGGCCCAGCCCGGAACCAAGCAGATTGTTTTTCTTTCCGTGTGGGATTTGCTCAGGGCAAGACGGAAGGGCGACTACGCAAGGTGTGTGCAGAACGCCGACCTGATTCTTCCAATCTCCAAAAGCATTCTGAAGGGAGCAAAAAAACTCAAGCAGCCAATCCCGGTCCGCTACAATCCGTTCAATGCCATAATCAGCATACTCAGCGTGCTGGAATCGCACTATAAATCTCTGTACATGCTTGGTGGCCGCAAAAAAACATTGATGGCGGCAGAAAAAAATGTCCGCGCGACATTCAAGGACCTCCAGATTGTTGGACGCTACGTCGGCTTCTATCCAAAGCAGGTCGAAAACGATATTGTCCAGGCAATCTACAAGGCCTCCCCCTCATTGGTTTTGGTCAGCGAGGGAATCAAGGAAAAGGACGGATGGGCATACAACCGCAGGAACAGTTTTTCTTCAAGCATCTTCCTTTACCAGAAGGACATAATCGGAATCTTCGGTGAGCGAATCACAAGGATTTCTGAAAAAAAATTTGACAAGGGCCTGGAAATCTTGGACGAAATCAAGCACAACCCGCTCAAAATCTTCCTGATTTTCCCCTACATGAAATACAGAATCCTATTGATTTGGTACAGGCTTTTCAAAAAAGACAGCAAGCAAAATGCAAAGTCTGAAAACTAAGGCGATAGTCGTATTCAGTGAATCCGCATCCCTGGCCGCATGGAGCAATCTTGTGCTTGGTGCGGATTTTCCAATAATATGGATTCAGGGCGCGGATGAGTTTTCCTTTAACTTGTCCCCGGTGGCGGCGGTCTCAGATTTTACCCCCGACAGATTTGGCGAAGTGTATGATTTCTGTCAAAAGCTGCAGATTCGCTGCTTCTGTGTTTCCTCTGACAAATTTTTCCCCACTGGCGAGCATCGGCGTTTTCCCAAAGCAAAGTTTATCAAAATGGACAGTTCATTTTTGCTAAAATTTTCTGTGAGCTATGAATACCAGCTTTCGGTCCAGCAGAATGACCGTTTTTCTCCGACAGAATATTTCAGAAGACTAAAGTGTGCGGCGGAATCGGACGAGAACGTGCTTTTGCTTGGAAAGACTGGTGCCGGAAAAACCCACGATGCAAAGATAATCCACCAGAATTCAAAAAGAAGGGAAGGTCCTTTTGTAAGTTTTACAATGGCCGAGTCAAATCCCAACTCCATCGAGGGCGACCTTTTTGGTGTGGCGAAAAACACATTCACAGGAGTCTCCGCAAAGGATGGCGTTCTAAAGCTGGCACAGGACGGGACTCTCTTTTTTGACGAGATAACCGAAATCCCCATGGACATGCAGGCAAAACTTTTGACTGTAATCTCCGAACGAAAATTTAGACCAAAGGGAAGCGACACCGAAGAATATTTTTCCGGCAGATTCATTTTTGCGACCAACGCCGACATAGACCAGATGGTTATGGAAAACAAGTTCCGCGAGGATTTGTACAACCGAATCAACGTGCTGCGTCTGAATGTTCCCGACCTGAACGAACGCGCCGAAGACATTGCAAGGTTCGCCATGATGTATGCGTCCGAAAAACACAAGTCGCTCACAAAGGCCGTGCTAAGAAAACTTGAGACCCACCGGTGGACCGGAAACATACGCCAGCTCAGAAACATAGTCGTAAGGGCATGTACTTTCGCTAGAAACAACATTGTAGATCTGGAGGATTTGAGTTTCGACTGACAGCATTTCCCTAAAAACAAGGCTTCCAAAAAACTCAATTTTTTCTGTCCAGTCCCTTTTTTTCTGCCGAAAAATAGTGTATAATATGGAGAATCTCGAAAGACTTCTGCTTTTCGGGGTATCCTTGAAAACGCGATGTAACTCTAAAAACTAAAACTTTTAGAGGCTCCCAATAGTAAAAGCAAGGAAATCTCTCATTTTTTGGAGGAAACTTATGAAAAAGATTTTGTTGTTCATTGCTGCCGCCTTGGTTGCAGCCAGCGTCTCAGCCTATGACACACACTCAATCTCACCAAAGGGGAACATATCCAACTACACAAAGACAAACTACACCATTGTCTCAAAATTTGGTTCAACATACAGGTCTGTCGCGGTTAAGTATGTCCACCTCTACAACAACATCGGTCTGGAAACCGAATGTACAGGCTACAGCGCAAAGGATGTCATGGTTGACAAAGTGACCTACGACTACGATGCGAAATACCATCTCACGTCATCCACATTCTACAACGCCCAGAACGCGGTAATCTGGAAGACGACATACGAGTACGACACCACCGGAAGAGTCACCGTTGAAAATGAGTACGATGGCGAAGACAATCTTACAGGAAAGACAATCTACGAGTACAACCAGAAGACAAACAAAGTCACCGAGTCCTACTACGACGGAAGCGGAAAACTTTTGGTAAGATCAATCACAACGAACAACAATGTCGGAAAGCCAGCCGAAATCTTCCGCTACTATGGAGACGGTTCACTTGACAGGCACGAGACATACTCATACAACGACGCTGGACTTCTTTCAACAATCGACTACACAGATGCCTCTGGACAGCTCACATCAAAGCTGGTCTACCGCTACGACGCAAAGAACGTGCTGACCGAAATCCAGACATACAACAGCAAGAATGTGCTTTACGAGCGTGAAATCTACCAGAACGACTCCAACGGAAACCCAACAAAAATTTCCGTATACCTTGTTGCCGAAAAATTTGGTGGCACGGTCAACGAGCTTCAAACACAGTCAGCAGTGACCTACTCCTATAAGTAAAAATTTCTTTTCAATGAGCCGGGGTTTTTTGCCCCGGTTTTGTTTTTGCCAGCCAAACGGTGTTTCACCAAGAATTGAAGGGCATCTCTAAGCTGTTAGCCTAAAACAAAAACTCTTTCCCTAAACCTTGATTCCAATAATGCCGACATTTAGAATTAAGATAGTATTTAAAAGAGGGGTATGTATGAAATCTATCGGAATTAAACTTGCGGACGGCTCTTTTTATCCGATTCTGGAAGAAGGCAGCGTTGAAAAAAAAGACCTGGAAGTTACCACGGTCAAAGACAACCAGACAAAAGTACAAATCGATTTATACCGTTCCGAAACAAATTCCATGGACGATGCCGAATACGTGGACAGTTTGGAAATCACCCATCTTAAACCGCATCCGAACGGGGAACCAACTTTCAATCTGGAGCTTAACCTTGATTCGGACAACCATCTCCACGCGCAGATGAAGGACCCGGAGACAGGAAAATCATCCGCATTCAAAGTTGATTTGGTCTCCCGCACCGAAGCCGAAAGACAGGAGCCTGCCAACTTCGCGCTCAACGATTCCGACTCTGGAATTCTTCCGGGAGTCTCTGCTGTCAGTTCGATTCTTGGGAACGCGAACGACGAGGAGTTTTCTTTTGACCCCATCTCCGATTTGGACAATTCCTCATCAGGCGGTTTTGACGACGACGATGACACTACAATAGATTTGACCTCCCTTGACATTGATTCAATCGAGGAAGCCCCTGTGTCCGATGATTTTATGACCGACGCGCAGGTTATTGATGACGACATGGTTTCTGACAAGCCGCTTACCGACGAAGACATGCTCAGCCCCGATGACCTCTTTGTTGATGACGCGGACAATAAAAAACGTGATGTCTTTGTTGACAACGACGGCACTGGATTTTCTTTTGTTGATGATTCCGAATCAAAACCCGGACCAGAACCTGCCGCCGAAGAAAAAACCGAGCCAGCTGCCAGTGAAAAAATTAAGCCTGCCACTGACGAAAATGAATTCCAGATTCCGTCGTCACTTTTGGACTCAAGCCTTTTTGATGAAATCCCGCCCGGCAATAGCGTTCCCGAAGAAAAATATGACGAACCGGTTGACACTGACATAGCTCCGCCTGATTTTTCCGATTTGGAACTTGACGACATGGGCGACTTTGATGACACTCTGGGCGAAACAATTTTTGCAGACACACCCGAGGAAAGCAGCACCGAAAAATCTAACGGGGCAACATTTGCTCTTGATGAAAATCTTCCTGACGAAAATCTTGCCGCACAGGATTTGCCGGATGATGATTTTGCAAATGAAAGTATTGATGGAAATCTTGATGAAGCCCCACAGGACGCGGACGAAAAAAATCCTTACGACCTACCTGATTTTGAAGAGCTCGTTACCGACACCGACAAAGAGACCAAACCTGAAGCAGCTGCGGAAACTGAAATTCCAGAAACCAAGAACGAAGAAGAAAACGTTGAGCCTGAAGCTGATTTTTCACTTCCAACTTTTGACGAACTTGACACATCTTCCGTGGACGATTTTGACAGCGCCTCAACTCTTGGTGATTTCACAATCCCGAGCGAAAGCGAAAATGAGATTGTCGAGCCACAGCCCGAGGATGTTTCAAAAGATTTGGACCTCCCCGACCTTGATGAAAACGACACAGCCACAACCGAAGAAACTGTAGACACTGCCGCGGCGGAAGATTCCGATGAAATTGCAATTCCAGATTTCAGTGTTGACGAGCAGATTGATTCCTCTGACCTTGATTTGCCGGACTTTGGTGATGACGATTCCACAATTGTAGATACCGCCGACACAGAGCCAGCAAAAACGGAACCTCCCGAGGACAGAGCCACAACAGAAATCGACACTGCACCGGAAACAGATTCCGCATCCGATTTTTCAGTTGACAGCCTTGACCTCCCCGACTTTGGCGATGTTGATTTGACATCCACCGAGGAACCTGCTCCAGAAGAAAAACCGGCGGACGATTTTTCACTCGACCTTCCGGATTTTGGAGAAGATGGAACCGCGGATACCGACAGTTTTGCTTCGACAGAAAGTTTTGCCGCACCAGAAACCTCCGATTCCGAACCGGCCGCAGAGATAGAAACAAAAGAAGACTCTTCGTTTGACATCGACGAC
This sequence comes from Treponema sp. UBA3870, assembly GCA_002392275.1. Taxonomy (GTDB): domain Bacteria; phylum Spirochaetota; class Spirochaetia; order Treponematales; family Treponemataceae; genus Treponema_D. Next base: position 52,591 of record DGGQ01000107.1, on the reverse strand, counting down.
ATGGACATGCCGGACTTTGACAATCTGGATGCGACAGGCGAACCAGAGTCCACAAAATCAATTGAATCAACGGAAGCAGGCAACGCTGCGAAGTCCAGCGAATCAACAATTCCGTCAGATTTCCCTGACTTTGGAGATCCGTTCGACTCAGTTTCAAGTGCCACCGCCGACACTGATTTTGATTTTCCAGACTTTGACGACTCCCCAACCAAAATGGAGGATTCCGAAACAAGAGCAATATTCGGTGACTTTGATGACACTGACGCTGTTTTTGAAGGCGAAACCGATGGATTTGTCGATCCAAATGCCGGAAAAAAGAAAAAAATCAAGAAGGCAAAAAAAGTTTCCAAGTCCGTGGAATATGGTGCGGAGGAGGAAAAGGACAACAGCAAAAAGCCTATCATATTCTTGCTTGTTGCACTCGCAGCCTGTCTCATCGTTATCTTTGTACTTGTTTTCCAGTCGCGTGGCACAAAGGGTGGAAAGAAAAACGGACCGGAGATTGCAAGCACAAACACAAATGCCGAAGAAAATATTTCCACAAAAAAATCAACGGAAATTGTTTCTTCAATGGGAGAGCCACGTTCTTCGGAAAAAGCTGTTGAGCAGGATGAAATATTGATTGAACAGAAAGAACTTCCTGGGACAGTAACAAGCGAAACTGGAAAAACAGATGCTGAAACAATAAAATCGGAAATTGCAGCCGAAAATGTTGCTCAAGAAAAAACTGAGAGCGAGAGCGAGACCAAGACCACTGAATCAAAAACCACCGAACCCAAGACTGACGAATCAAAACCGGTCGAGGAAGAGGAAGTCGTTAAGCGGCCAAAGGTTTTTGAAACTGCAACAAAAGTTGAACCTCATGCACAGCTTGTAATTCCGGCAAAGGAAGACACAATTATTGTTGCGTCCAATCCTGAGACTGTTGTTCCTGTAAAAAAAAATCCGACACCAGCGAACACTGAGGACATAAAATACACTGTGGTCTGGGGCGACACACTCTGGGACATTTCCACCGCTTACTACAAAACTCCATACCGCTACAACAGGATTGCAGAACACAATGGAATTAGCGATGCAAACAAAATTAGATCCGGGCAGGTGCTACTGATTCCGGCAGAGTGATTTATGCAAAAAAAATTTGGACCGCTGATTTTTTTCATATTGATTTTCTCATTGATTTTTACTGGATGCGCAAATGCAAAACAAAATCTGGTTTCAGATGAAATGCTGAAAAAATATGGAAACGACGTGTACTATTTTTTGGGACTCCAAGCAATAAACGAGGGCGACACAAAATCTGCAATAAAATATTTGCGGAAAACTGTGTCGTCAAAATCAAAACTGTTCGCATCTCTTTCCGCAAGAAAACTTGTTTCAATTCTTCCGGAAAAAGACGCGACAAGCTGTGCGGCAAATTTTTATAAAAATTTTAATGACGAGGATTCTCTCGCTCTCTATCTCCAGCAGCTTTTTAATCAGGAACGCTACGACAAAATCATTTCACTCACAAAAAATCTGGACTACAAATCTGCTGGTGATGAAATTGTTTTTTATCAATGCGCGGCTCTTCTTGCAACCGATGATTCATCCTTCCCGGGAATTTACAATTTGTGGTGCGCCGAAAAAAATTGGTCCGACTGGCATAAAAAAATTCTTTCGATGATAAAGGACTACCCAAAAAACTCTTTTGCGTTTGCATCGGACACAGCAAAAATGCAGGATGCTGCAAGCAAAAAAGATTGGGGACAGGCAGCGGTCTATGCCCGAAGGATTTTAAACGAAAAAACAAATCTTTCTCCGCAGGTCGTAAGTGCTGCCGGCAAATCCCTTTTCTATGGCTCAGCAAATTATGAAACAAACGCAACTTTTCTTGAGTCTCTTTTGGGCGGAAGCAATGATGTTGATTTTTATCTAAACTTTTACGCCGCCCGGCTCTATTCAAAAATTGATTCAGCTTTTGATATGTCGCAGGATTTTTTCAAAAAAGCAATGGCATGTGCAACAATCGATGCCGATTATGACAACGCTCTCTGGTACTATCTTAATTCCGCGCTGCAAAAAGATTTGACACAGGCGGTGGACGAGTTTAAAAAGTATTGTTCGACATGGCACGACCCTTCATATTTTGACGACATCCTTGAATCACTTTCGGTTAAACTTATGGATGAAAAAAAATGGGAAGAATATTATTCCTTGTCTTACTGTCTTGAAAATTACGCAAGCCCTGAAACAAGGTCCGCATTTTTTTACACAAGCGGCAGCCTGATTGAAAATAATTTTTATCAACCAGCGGACAAAACAAAAGAGGAAGAGATAAAAAATCTTTACACAAAGGCTTTGGACGGTGGGGCCGATTCCTACCACAAATTGATGGCCGCAGCAAAACTTGGTCTGAGCGACGAAGAGACATGGAAGTATTTTTCGTTCTGGCAAAAACTTGAAGATTTCCAGGCTGATGAGGATGTTGAAAAAATCTTCTACGGATATATCGAATTTGATTTTGTTGATTTGGTCTACCCTTTTTGGCTTGAGCACAGCAATGAGATTGGTCTTGAATGTGCTGAGGCTGTGGCCGAATATCTCCATGGAAAAATTGATGACGACCCATATTTTAATTACATCAGTCTAAGGGTTGCCGCAAAAAAATTAAACTACAGCGAAAAAGATTTGACAAAAAAAATCATGGAGCTTTCTTTTCCACGAGGATTCAGCGACCATGTTGAAAAGTTTTCCGAAAAATACAAAACCGATGAATATTTAATCTACGCGTTGATTCGTATGGAAAGTTTTTATTCCCCAGAGGCGATAAGCCATGCTGGTGCGACCGGGCTGTGTCAACTGATGGAAACAACAGCTGCCGAGGTCGCAAAAAAAATTGGGCTTAGTGATTATGAACTCACCGACCCGGAAACGAACATCCACCTGGGGACATATTATCTTGCGGAACTTATTTCCCGTATGGAAAAAAACAGTCTGCTTGCGGTATGCTCCTACAATGCTGGTGCAGGAAAAATCAGAAGCACATTACGGAACTGCCTTTCAATTGTAAAGCGAAGCGAAATCCCCAACGACATTTTTTTGGAAATGCTCAACATAACGGAGACAAGAAATTATGGAAAAAGTGTTTCCGCAGCTGCCGCAATCTACGCATATCTTTATTACAACAAGTCGCCAATCGATGTTATTAAAAAAATAGTTGGAATCTAGTACACATTTTTTGGATGGCATTTTGTTTTTAAAATCCTAAACTAATTTTTTTCGCCTCCGATAATAAATGTATGAAAGTACATGGTATTTTTTTGACGGCACTTATGGCCATTGCATCCTTTGCTTCTGCGGAGGAACTGTACAAAACAAATGTCATCGCCTCTTATTATGGTGAGGAACTGAACGGCAATAAAACTGCCAGCGGTGAAATCTTCAATATGAACGACTACACTGCGGCCCACAATACATTGCCTTTCAATACTCTGGTCAAAGTGACAAGCCTTGTCACCTCAAAGTCTGTTGTTGTAAGAATCAATGACAGGGGACCTAGCGCACCGGGTCGCGAAATTGATGTTTCAAAAGCCGCCGCATCTGATTTGGGTATGCTAAAAGCCGGGACCGCAAGAGTTTCCATGGAGATAATCCAGTGGGGAACAAACAATGGTCCAACGACCGATGTCAGTGGAGTTGTGGAAACACCTTACGAGGAGGAATCCAAAATCTACCATCAGGAGGAAAAGCATTACGACATTCAGCTGGGAGCGTACTCCGATTTTTCAAACGCAAAAATTCTTGCGGACAAACTCAACAGTCAGGGATTCAAAAATATTGCATACCAATCCGAGGACGGAATCACCAGAGTTGTAATCCGCGATGTTGCCGCGTCCGATTTGGATTATATTGTTGATGCGTTGAAGCAGCATGGTTTTGATCATTACTTGGTCAGACAGAGAAAACTTGGTTCAGTAACGGAGACCGGCGTGGAGGTTGCGAGTCTTTCTATTGAGCAATAGTTTTTGAAAATGCTTTGCTAATTTAATAATAACTGTCTGGGAATTGCAAGTGGGGCTTTTCCAGATGGATTGATAAAAGTGCGAGAAGGGGATCTGCATTTGGCGGGTCCCTTTTTTTTCGACCAAAAATTTGAGGGGGAATCTATGGTTGTAAATTTTTAAAAAAAAGAGGACAATATGAAAAGAAGAATCCTTTTGGTCGCAGCCCTGCTGATTTCGGTGGTTCCAGTTTTTGCAGACTATGTTTACAAGTCGGAGGCCGTCGCTTCCTACTATGCGGACAAGTTTCACGGAAGAAAAACATCCAACGGTGAGACGTTCAACATGTACGCTCTTACAGCTGCCCACAAAACACTTCCATTCAACACGAAGGTTGTAGTCACAAATCTTTCAAATGGAAAAAACGTAACAGTCCGAATCAATGACAGGGGACCATTTATTGCTGGCCGTGAAATTGATTTGTCAAAGGCAGCTGCAGAAAAGCTTGACATGATAAAATCCGGGACGGCGAAAGTCAAAATCACTATAATCGATGCGAAAATTCAAAACAGTTCCTCATCTCCATATTTGAAACAGGAAAACAAAAGCAAGACCTGGGACATTCAGCTTGGCGCATTCTCGGTGCGAAAAAATGCAGAAGCTTTTGTCAAAAAATTACAGGCCGCCGGAATCAACAAATACCTTGCATACCAGACAGCAGGAAACATAACAAGGGTTGTGATAAAAGACATAGCGACAAACGATGTGCAGGGATTTTTAAATCTTCTTGACAAAAAAGGATTTGAATATTTTGTGCGCGAACGGGCGAAGGTAAAACAAAAGTAAACACTCTCCGCGCGAATCAATTTAAAATACTGCGACCCCTCTGGTTGAATTAACAATCAAAGGGGCCGTTTTTTTATGCTACGGAGATGTTAATCCGTCTTGCGTTGGCCTGAGCCTTGCGTGGGATTGTCACCGTGAGCACTCCGTTTTTGAAAACAGCGCTGATTGTTTCGGAATCAATGTCCTGTGGCAAAGAGAAGCGGCGTTCAAATTTTGTTGCCCTTCTTTCGTGGATGAGCCACTGCCAGTCTTCCTCGACCTCGCTCGTTTCTTCAGATTTATGCTCCTTTTCATTTTCGGCGGGAGTCTCGTCTTTTGATGCGACCGTAAGAATGTTGTCCTTCAAATCGATTTCAACATCCTTTTCGGAAAGTCCAGGCAAATCCATGTCAAGAACATAGGCATTTTTTGTTTCCTTGACATCAACTTTTGGAACAAAGTTCGTGGATGTCTTGAAGACAGGAAAACCAACGCAGTTGTCATCGAAAAGTGTGTTAAAAAGTGAAAGTTCGTTCATAATGAATACCTCCAAGCGATTTGATTTTTTAGGTTCTGGACCCGGGACCTCTCTACGAACCAAAGTTTTTGGAGATGTCCTAAAATCCTTTTCCTTTCACTTATATATTAAGCAAATTGCGTGCCAAGTTTTAAAGGTTGCTCAATTGGACTGATTCATGCCTGGAAAGATTGCAAATCTGTCGGAAACAGGGGAAATTCAGGGCAATCCAATGTTTTCTACCCTTCAGACACACTTCCCTAATCTTCAATCTCTCATGGCACGTTCCCCATCGGGGCCCATGCCACAGTTTTTTTCAGAATACTATTAAAAATTGGACCAGACTGAATATTTTTGTCCATCGTACTGGGTAAATTTGACACAATTTGTTTGCAGATGTCTTGGATTTTGTTTCCCAATGTTGCAATAATTTTGTGGGGAGCAAAAAAAAGACAGAGGAAATCAAATATGAAAATGGAACGGGTGGATTCAAAAGAAATTGAAGATGAAATCTACGAAAAAATTTTGACAACGGAAATCAGTGAGGACGGTGTAAAAAAAATTGTACGGGCGCTGCAGATGAAAAAATATATTGTGTCGGCGACATTTGCGGACAGTCCACAGAGCGAAACGTTTGGACATTTTTTGGAACGCTTTTGGGATTTTGACAGGTCCCCATATTTTGCTGAAAAGAAAATAGTCGGACAGTCGGCCCACAGGCGTTACGCGGATATAATGCTGAAACGGGCAAGGGCATACTGGATTCCGACCCACGGAAAAATTCCTCTTGGAGAAATCACTGTGTTTGAAATCAAAAAAAAACTTTTGTCACTCGCGACCACGGCACAAAAAGTTGGAACCGCAAAAAAAGATGGTCTCGGAAATCAGATTTTTGTAAAAAGAAAACTTAGACCTGAGACTGTGAACCAGATTGTCCGTTGCGCAACTCTCGCTCTCAAATGGGCATACCACAACAAACTGACAGCTAATGACTGTTTTAGCGGAATCATCTGGTGCCACGTTGTTCCAGAAAAACGTGTGGTTCCAACAATGTCGGAGGTGGAGCAGATTTTCTCAAAAAAATGGAATGATGAATCAATCCGGCTCGCGCACTTGATTTCCATTTGCACTGGAATGAGGATTGGAGAGGTCCAGGCTTTGCAGCTGAGGGATATTGGTCGTGACAGAATTTTTGTCCGGCACAACTGGACAAGAAGGGATGGCCTTAAGTCTCCCAAAAATGGATGCCAGCGGGAAATAATCGTGGACCAAAAACTTTTGTCGCTGATAAAAAAACAGGCGGAAAAAAATCCGTTTGGACCGCGACCATCAAATTTTTTGTTCTGGGGTCAGACAAAAGAAAAACCAAGCTCCTACTCAAAATGGAACAGGGAGCTGCACGAGATTGTAAAAAAATTGAACATAAAGGATGGGGAAAAAATTACATTCCACTGCTGGAGGCATTTTTTTTCTACAACCATGGCTGACAGTGTGGATTTAAGAAAATTGCAGCTGGCGACGGGCCACAAGTCGATTGCAATGCTAGAGCACTACGCGGCACACCAGTCGGAGCAGACCTTGATGGAACTTGCCCAAACTTCCTCAAAAATTTTCGCCCCGATTTTGGGAATCTGCTAAAAAAAACACCCCCGAACCGTTTGGTCCGAGGGCATTTAGTCAACAGACTGAACTAGTTAAGATTACAGAGCAATCTTGCACTTGAGGTTGATTGTACCAACCTGTCCGTTGGTCTTCTTGTCTGCATCCTCATTCAGGAGGTTGCGTGACTGCCACCAAGCACTGAATGTTGTGTTGTTGATGAGTCCAGAAACATCAGCTCCAACCTTTACGTTCAGCTTGTTGTTTCCAGCTCCCTGCAAATCCTTCTTGTTTCCGTTGTCAGTAGTCTCGGTTGTGAATGTGTCGTCGAACAGATTTGCAGTAGTTGCCCAAGCGGCATTCTTGACAAAGCGAGCACCGGCATAAGGGCTGATTGTGAGGGCATCTGTTGCCTTCAGGTCATACTTAAGTCCACCGGCAACTCCGAAAACAGCGTCGTTTCCACTTGTTGTTGAAATGCCAATCTGTCCCAAAACACCAACCTTCAGGTTCGGGATGATGTCTCCGCTGTAGAATGATGGCTGAATGACGATAGTTCTGTCATCGTTTGTTATTTTGTTGATTGCGGCGGCGACACCAACTCCAGGTGTTACCTTCTTTGCATAGTCTCCATCAAGGTAAGGAACTCCGGCGTTTGCGTCTGCCTCGTCTCCCCATGCAAATACAACACCTGCGGCAAGGTTCATTACAGGAGCGTCAGAATTGGTGACGACCTTTCCCATGTTGAATCCGACACCCTCGATGAGCTTGAACTTGTCGCCAAGTGCAAGTGTGTACTTCTCGCTGGCTCCAACTCCGAGCTTGTTTGACTCGGCATCGTTGTACCTAATCTGATAGTCTGCACCTGCCTTGATTTCCAGACCAGGGATGAACTTCAGTGTTGCCTCTCCAGCCACACCGTAGTCGTTGGTGTAGTAATTTCCTCCAATTGGATGTGAGCGGAAGTCTACATCGATAGCAAACATATCATTGCTGAATCCTGCGACGATACCCTGCTTGTGGCCCTCTGCATCATCATATGTATTGCTTACGCCAAGCTTTGATGAGTTCACAGCATTTGCACCGTTAAACTCTCCAAGCACTGTGTCGCCAGTTGTAATTCCAAGGTAAACAGGTCCGAAGTGAAGCTTTGCCTTTTCAATAGATGCAGCACCATTCGTCAAAGTTGGGGTAGTTGTAAGTGTGTCCTTCACAGACAGGGCAGTTCCCTTTGCCTGAATCTCTGCCCAGATGCCTTCACCAGTTGTTTCCTTGGTTCCTTCACCGGTGAACACAACTTCGAGGGTTGCATTCGCCTCATTCTTGAAACCAGTCTTGCCTGTATCAAGGTCAACACCCCATGTCACTGAAGCATCGCCAGAAAGGCTTACGCTCTGGTTCACCGCTGGTTCAGCCGCAAATGAAATTGCAGCCGCCGCGGCTGCCATTGCTGTTATAGCAATAATCTTTTTCATAAGAATTCCTCCTATTTTTCTTAAATGCTTTTATAAGCACTTTATAATCTAACAATAGCACATTTTTTTTGTGCCGTCAAACATTTTTTTAATATTTTGTTATGTTTAATGGAAATTTGTAACCAAAATTTTCTCTATTGCCCCTCCTTTGGCATTATTTTAACTCTGGACAAAGCCCATCAAACCTTGTGTTTTTAAATTCGACATGTTTTGAGAAAAAATCAAGCATTAAAAAAGCGCAATTTTTTTACATTTCTGAATTCCATGGCATATATATATAGCATGGAAACAAAAGAAAAACTGACACCGGAAGAAAAATGGGAGCGGGCCACACTCGCAAACAACTTCCTGTTCTACAAGGTCATGCACAACAATCCCGAAATCTGCCGGCGGCTTCTGGAGATTCTGCTCGGAATGGACATCGAGCGAATAGAGACGCACTCGGAGGACGAAATCATGGTTGACTACGGAAGCAAGTGCATACGCCTTGATGTGTACGCAAGGAACAGCTCCAGGGCCTTCGACATAGAGATTCAGGCGGTGGACACCAAGGAGCTTCCGGAGCGGGCGCGCTACTACCAGAGCGTGATAGATGTTGACACCCTGGGCGCCGGGCAGAAATACTCCGAGCTGAAGGAGTCTTACATTATTTTCATCTGCATAGGCGATGTCTTCTCTCGGGGGCTGCCGGTATACACATTCGAGAACCTCTGCAGGCAGGACAACACCCTTCCTCTGGGCGACAGGACGCACAAATACTTTTTCATTGCCAGAAACTGTGATAAACTTCTTGACGGGGAGCAGCGGTCGTTTCTAAAATTCATACTGACAAACGAAAGCTCCTCGGATTTCACGGACAGGATTGCGAAACTTGCCGACGACGCGAAGAAGAACACACAATGGAGGATGCAGTACATGGAATGGGAAAGACAGAGGACCTACGACTATGAGGCAGGTCTTGAAAATGGCGAACACAGAAAGGCCGTCGAAGCTGCGCTGGTTCTTGTAAATGATTTTGGTGTCATCCCAGGGACCGCCGCCGAAAAAATGGGAGCACCCCTGGAGGACGTCCTTTTTGAGCTGGAGAAGGACAATGCAAAAAAACAAATAAAATAACCCGCTGTTATGCCAGATTTTTCTAATTTGCAGAAGAAGGACACACAATGGAGGATGCAGTACATGGAATGGGAAAGACAGAGGACCTATGACTATGAGGCCGGACTTAATGCTGGATTTGAAAACGGATTTGAAAACGGATTTGAAAATGGCGAACACAGAAAGGCCGTCGAGAATGCGTTGGTTCTTGTAAATGATTTTGGTGTAAACCCAAAGACCGCCGCCGAAAAAATGGGAGCCCCCCTGGAGGACGTTCTTTTTGAGCTGGAGAACAGAACCTAAAACTGCACAAATCCATAAAAAAACCGCACCCTATAAAAGATGCGGTTTTCGTCTAGCCGAATGTTTCCGTCAGATTAGAATGAGAGCGGAATCTTGTAGGCAACATCGATTTCCAATGCACCACGCCAGAGACTCAGCGTACCATCTGGCCAACTGTTGATGTAGTCCTTGTACTCAACATCAATAGGCATGAAATCGTGGAAATAGCGTCCGCCAAACACGAGTCTGCCGAGACCTATCCTCATCTCATATCCTACGCCCACCAGAGCACCGATGGAACCCCATGAATGCGAGTACTTGTAAGAAGTTAAAGAGCTGGATGAAATAATATTGCGTGTAGAAGTTACATCGCCAAGAGGAATGGACACATAAGGACCTATCGCAAAATTCCATTTGTTGATTTTTGCCGTAAACAAAAGCGGAATATCCAGTGAAAGGTATGTGAAAGTCTGGTCTCTTTTGTCGTAACCGTTGCTAGTCTCATAATGATAACCGACATTGTTCACGTAGAAATCCACGCCCGGCTGGAAACCGAAATAGTCGCCGAACGGAATGTTGATTGCAACTCCCGCACCGAAGTCCAGATTTGAGCCGAAATTCCATTTGTAGTTATTGCCTAAATCTGTACGGGTACTGTTATCTTTGTTCCAATCCTGTACAGCAGAACCCAGACCAACACCAAAGTATGCGTGACCAACGAAAAGTGGATCGGCAGATGCCAAAGCTACGGCAGTTACAGCCACCGCGGCGAGTGCTAAAATTTTCTTCATATTCTTCTCCCATCGAATAAAGATATGTATATGGGACTCCCAAAAAGATTTCCTCCAGAGATTCCCCATACAACCTAAAGTGTCGTAGAAAAAACTGATTTAGTCAAGATTTTGTTGCAAGATTTTGGCTTGTGGCTTGTACCAATGGATTGCGAGAAGCGAGAAAGTCATATTTTATAGAAAAATTTTGCAATTTTTTTACATTTCTGAATTTCATGGAATATATATATAGCATGGAAACAAAAGAAAAACTGACTCCGGAAGAAAAATGGGAGCGGGCCACACTCGCAAACAACTTCCTGTTCTACAAGGTCATGCACAACAATCCCGAAATCTGCCGGAGGCTTCTGGAGATTCTGCTCGGAATGGACATCGAGCGAATAGAGACGCACTCGGAGGACGAAATCATGGTTGACTACGGAAGCAAGTGCATACGCCTTGATGTGTACGCAAGGAACAGCTCCAGGGCCTTCGACATCGAGATGCAGGCGGTGGACACCAAGGAGCTTCCGGAGCGGGCGCGCTACTACCAGAGCGTGATAGATATTGACACTCTGGGCGCCGGACAGAAATACTCCGAGCTGAAGGAGTCTTACATTATTTTCATCTGCATAGGCGATGTCTTCTCTCGGGGGCTGCCGGTATACACATTCGAGAACCTCTGCAGGCAGGACAACACCCTTCCTTTGGGCGACAGGACACACAAATACTTTTTCATTGCTAGAAACTGTGATAAACTTCTTGACGGGGAGCAGCGGTCGTTTCTAAAATTCATACTGACAAACGAAAGCTCCTCGGATTTCACCGACAGGATTGCGAAGCTTGCCGATGACGCGAAGAAGAACACACAATGGAGGATGCAGTACATGGAATGGGAAAGACAGAGGACCTACGACTATGAGGCAGGTCTTGAAGCTGGGTTTGAAAATGGCGAACACAGAAAGGCCGTCGAGAATGCGCTGGTTCTTGTAAATGATTTTGGTGTAAACCCAAAGACCGCCGCCGAAAAAATGGGAGCACCCTTGGAAGATGTTCTTTTTGAGCTGGAGAAGGACAACTCAAGCCCCAAATAAAATAACCCGCTGTTATGCCAGATTTTTCTACTTTACAATTGATGCTTTATAAACTAAAATGCCTATATGGCTATAGTTACCGCTCAACAGTTGAATCATTATTATGACTATTACAGGACGACCGAGATAAAATTTACCAAGGATGTAATCAAAATCTTTGGCATGGATCCGAAGCAAATATTTCTTAAGTGCAACGGACTTCAGTGGCCCTGCATCATCAACTCCACGTCCTTTCAGCAGGTCAAGGTCATCGTTGGAACAAGAGGCGGAATTTTCCAGCAGCTCGTGGAAAAAATGTCGGGAGCTGTAAACATTCGGTTTTTCTTCAACCGTCCGTCTGGCGAACAGCTCAGTTTCTTTGTTGCGGGCAAAATCAGCGGGATGGAGTCCTACGCAAACAGCACGGACCTTGCAATTGTTACCATAGTTTTCAACCAGCGTCCACCGGATGCCTTTATCGAGATGGTGGGCCACCTTATTGACGCAAACGAAAATGCCATCCGACGTTTTGACGAAAGAATTCTATTAAATAAGGACACATGCCGCAGACTTGGCATTCCGGGAGAGGAAACCGTCATCACAATCCAGGGCGTTCCAAGACGGTGCATCCTGAGGGACCTTTCTTTTGGTGGCGCAAAGGTCATGGTTTTGGGGTTGGCAAAGTTTCTTGTGAACAAGGAGATAGAGCTTAACCTACAGTTTCTTGATCCCGATGAGACAATCTCTCTGAAGGGAATCATTCTGAAAGCAACCCCCGCTGACGGACGAAACGACATCTACGCAGCCGGCATAAGATTCAACGAGGATTCAATCTCCATGGCATACAAGCTCCGAATCAACGGCTATCTTTCTTCCCTTCGTAAAAACGAGCTTGAAAATCAGGCGAGACAGGAAGAGATTGAAAAACAACGGGCACTTGTCGAGCAGAAAATCAAGGAGCAGCGCGCGCAGATTATACAGCAGAACATTCAAAAGGCCCAGCAGAATGCGCCCAAACTGCAACCGTCCCAGCAGCAAAATCCAGCAAACCCGGCAAGTCCAGCGGAAGGAAAAGCATGAACCCAGCAAACCACCTAGAATCGGTCTATTTTATAAAACTTCCCGACGGCTACAAATTTGCGGACCCAAATTTCAAGCTCGACCCGTCAATCATGATTCCCGTCCAAAAAAAGGATGGAGACGAGACTGGCTCCCTAAATCTTTCGGAACTTTCTCAGGAACAAATACTCGCAGGCATACTGACCGTTCTTGCCTATGACCGAGACAACGAAAATCTTCCATATTATAGACAGTTGATTGAAAATATCCGGCCGAACATCAAGGTGGAGCTACAGGAGGCGGCAATCCTAAAGACCCGCAACGAGGACTGGGATTTGGCGGAAGAAATGTGGTCCGCTCTGCACGGCTTGGACCCGGAAAACAAAAACATAATCCTGAACATGGCACTGTTTTTTGACCAGGCGGCTGACAGCTACAGAAAAAACAATCTCCACGAAGATGCCGATGCCTACGATGATTTTGCCCTGACCTACTACAAGGACGCAATGAACAGCGAACCCGAAATCCCCGACGCATTTTTCAACGCCGGATATTTTTACATGAAGAAGCGCAATTTTTCCGAGGCAAAGTGGGCATTTGAAAGTTTTCTTGCACTAACCACCGATGCCAGCGAAGAAGAGCTTGGACCACGTGGAGAAGAAAAGCGTGAAACCGCACAGGATTTTTTGAACAAGATTTCCGCACGCAATCTGGAGGACGAGCATTACCACAACGCATACGAACTGATTTCGTCCGGGCAGGAGGAAAAGGGAATCAACGAGGTGCGCATTTTTCTTCAGAACAATCCGGCAGTCTGGAACGCATGGTTTTTGCTTGGATGGGGTCTGCGTCGTCTAGAACGCTTTGCCGATGCCAAACAGGCTTTTGAAAAGGCAAGGGAGTGCGAAGGTGGAGACGAGAATTCGGACACCCTGAACGAACTTGCAATCTGCCAGATGGAGACCGGTGATTTTGCCGGCGCAAAGGAAAGTCTGGTTGAAGCATTGAACATGGACCCCGACAACACAAAAATCATAAGCAACCTGGGTTATCTTTTTTTAAAAATGGGAAACGAAAGCGAGGCCCGAAAGTATTTTATGACCGTCCTTGAAATCGACCCAAAAGACCCCATCGCCGCCTCCCAACTAAGGACTCTGGAACAGGAGATTTAAAATGCTGAAGGGGAAAGTCTTCCCGACGTTCGGGCCTTAAGTCCCTCACTACCCAGAAACTGTCTGCGTCAATTTCTGGCGCATCTTATTTTTGAGGGGAAAGTCTTCCCGGCGTTCGGGCCTTAGGTCCCTCACTACCCAGAAATTGCCTACGTCAATTTCTGGCATCACTCATAGTATTCGCGAGTTTTTACGGTTTTTCGCAAAGCGAAAAATGCGAACCTTCGCGAGCAAGTAAAAACTCGTTAGCAAGCATAGCTTGCGACCAACGCCCATAAATCGCAATCACCCAATACACCTGTATTGTAATATGGCAGCCGCGGCGGCTGCACTTACATTTGCAGATGAGCCTGTAGCGGACTTGAAGGTTGCAGAGCTTTCTGGAAACGCATCAGTTACTTGGGGCGTAGATCTTGACACTGGCAAGACCGGCTTCAAGAATACTGAGGAAGCAAAGCTCAAGGTAAACTTTACCAACGAGGGAACCAAGAAAACTGAAGGTGAAGGAATCTGGGCAGAGATCGAGCTAAAAGGTAAGTCTCTGTATGCTGAGAACGGTGCAATTAAGGATGGAACCGCTTCTGTAGAGAAGGCTCAGCTCCATTTCGGACCTGTCTATGTTGGAATCAAGTCTGGCGACACAGTTTACGGAAAGTACAAGTTAGTGAACGCCATTCGTTCTGCAGACCACGACAACGCCTTGACTGTTGCCGATGTTGCGGATCCAAGCCACACACAGGGTATTGTTGCCGGATATAACAGCAGTCTTTTCGATGTAGCAGTTGATTTCCGTTCAAAGCCAGTAGAAACCAAAACCGCCACCCAAAAAACAACTTATACATGGGGACATCGCGTTGGAACAACTGATGAATACACGGATGTAAAGAGTGGAACATCTGAGGAGTATACTGCAGCATGGGATACTGATAATAGTCTTGTGCTAATTGATACTTCTACTACTACTAGTACATCAACATCTTCAACGCCTTACGCTAACGACTACGGTCTTGCGGCAGAGACAACATTGAAGTTTGTTCCAGGACTCTCAATTGGTGTCGGTGTTGACTATCAGTTTGATGCAAAGGCTCTTGGACTTGGTGCAAATGCCAGCTACAAGCTGAGCATGGGAGATAAGTTCTACCTGCAGCCAAGCGTGGCGTTCACAATGGCAAAGATTGACAATGCCGACCCAACAATGGAACTTGGAGCTGGAGTCCTGCTTGGATGGGGTGCCACAGTTGATGCAAACGCGGGAGTCTACTATCTTGACAATGACAATGCAAAGAAGGTTACGCCAGGAGTTGGTGTTGCTGCAAAAATTACAAGTCTCACAAAGGACCCTGTAATTCAGATTGTTCCTTCCCTCTACACAGGAGACATCATTCCTGGACTTACAGCGGGTGTGCTTGCAGAAATCAACGCACCGACAGCTCCTAATTCTAAAGTTGGATTCGGAGTCGCTGGTGGAGTTAAGTATGCATTGAAGGCAACCGATGCCATCACAATCACACCACAGGCTGGTATGCGCTTTGCAAATGGTGCAACATTGCCAAACCTTAAGGACAAGTGCTATGGTGACAACGGTAAATTCAATAGTGACATCGTTGGAACCAACGCTGACAACACTCTTATGAACGTAAAGGTTGGAGCTGATGTTTCTGGACTCATCAACAACACAACATTCTCTCTTGACTGGACATCACGCAACCTTCTTAGCGGAAACAAGGACAACGGACAGATTGGTACAATCAACCTGACATGCAAGATTGCTCTGTAATCTTAGCTGATTCAGTCTGTTGAACTAATCCCCCATCTCATTTATTTTGAGACGGGGGATTTTTTATAGGGTTCAATTTAACGTTCTATAAACACATGTCATCCTAGGGCTTGTCCCGGAATTTTTTAGTAGGTTCAAATTCGAGTTTTTACAAAGCCCGTCATTCCGAACTCGTTTCGGAATCTCTTCCAACGTTGCAGTGGGTATAGATTCTGAATTGGGTTGTAAGCAACCACGTTCAGCATGACAGTACTGTGTTCAAGCCTCGTGACAGAAAACTCGAAATTCGGACTAATAGACAAAAAAAGTTCTAGAAAACTCAAGTTTTAGCCTTTTATTGAGTTTTATTGAGCGAATCAGCAAAAAAAAATCCTCCGCCACATGACGGAGGACTAATCTTTTAGAAAAGCCTTACAGACTAATTCGATTCAGCGGCACCCGGAAGTCCAATGTCCTTGCGGTAGAATATTCCCTCAAAAGAAATTGCGTTCAGAGCGTTGTATGCCTTGTTCCATGCTTCGTCAAAACTTGTTCCATAGCCGGAGCAGGCCAAAACCCTTCCGCCACTTGTAACAAGCCCCGTGCGGTCAGGACTTGTAACTCTGTCCGAACGTCTGTCCAGTATGGCTCCAGCTATAAACACTTTTGCTCCGGTCGAGATGAGCGAATCCTTTCCACAGAAAATCGGGAGGCCCTTTTTATATCCATGAGGATAACCTCCGCTCACGGCCACAGGTGCAACCACATATCCCGGTCTCCATGACATTTTGAAAGTCTTCAGGTCGCCATCAACAATTGCCTCGCACAGATGCTCAAAATCAAAATCCATAAGCGGAAGAACGGCCTGGGTCTCTGGATCGCCAAGACGCACATTGTATTCAAGACATTTAGGTCCATCGGCAGTCAGCATAATTCCAAAGAAAATGAATCCACGGTAGTCAAATCCTTCTGCGATAATACCATTCAAAGTCGGCTCCAAAATGTCCTTCACAAACTTCTGCCTGAGCTCGTCCGTAAAATCATCAACAGGAGCAACCGCACCCATTCCGCCAGTGTTTGGTCCCTTGGCACCATCCTGAAGACGCTTGTGGTCGCGTGCAGAAACAAACGGCACAATGCATGACTTCCCCGACTTTGCAAAATCAGGGGTCGAAGAAACCGCCGCCAAAACCGAAATCTCTGTTCCACGAAGGTATTCCTCAATCACAAGCTTTGAACCGGCATTGCCAAGCGAATTGTGCTCCATCATTGAGACAACGGCATCGCGGGCTTCCTCAAGAGTTTTTGCAACAACAACGCCCTTTCCCGCAGCAAGACCGTCAGCCTTTACAACAATTGGCGCACCTATTTTTTCAATATACTCAAGAGCCTTGTCCTTGTCCGTAAAAGTTTCGCTCTTCGCACAGGCCACGCCGTATTTCTTCATAAAGGATTTTGCCAAATCCTTGCTGGCCTCAAGTTGTGCAGCAGCCTTCTTTGGACCGACAGTCAAAATGTCAGCAGCCCAGAACGAATCGGCAAGTCCATCCGCCAATGGATTCTCTGGACCGATCACAGCCAGAGTACACCCCTCGTGCCTCGCAATCTGGACATAGACATCATTGCCGGTCACACCGCCAAGATAATCGCAGTCCACAGGATTGATGTTCCTGCATTTAGCTTCCTGACCAGTACCACCATTTCCAGGTACACAGATAACTTCAGAAACAGCCACACTCTGGGCAAGTTTCCATGCAATGGCGTGCTCTCGACCGCCGCTTCCAACAACAATAACTTTCATTCTTATATTATAGATTTTAAACCCAGTTTTTTTCAAGTGTCACACAGAAATCCGCGTCCAAGGACACAAAAAAGCCCCGGAACAAAATCCAGGGCTTCAAAACATTTCTATCGGAAAATCAATATCCGTCGCTCATGCTGCGGTTGATGTCACGCTGGTAGAGCTCCTGATAGACCATGCTGCGCTTTTTGAGTTCATCCTTGCGCTCCTGTGGGAACGGTATGTAACGCCAGAAGATTGCGCGAACCTCTTTGTCAAGTTTCTGGGTTCCGTTGCACTCCTTTGTCATCCAGAGAATGTAATCCTCTATGAAGAACTGCTTCACATCGCCCCTGAGTTTTTTGCCTTCGATATACTGGTAATACTGTCCGGTCAATCCCTCGGACATCCAGTCGAACGAAGCCTTTTCCTTTGCGACCTGCCATCTCAAATCTGCAACGGCTGTCAGACATGCAATTTTCAGATTGCGCGGATACATCGGAATTACAATGCGTCCACGGCTTGTGATGCGGTTCAGTCTTTCAAAAGGCTCCCAGCAGAAACCAGAGTCTCCGTAGGTCGGGACCAGAAGAACATAGGGAACAATTCTGTTCGGCACGTTGCGGTGTATTCTCTGGAAGCAGCCCGGATCGATGGACTCAATCTCCTCAAGCTCCCTGATAACGTTCTCGCGGAATCCTGTTTCCTTTCCAAGACAATGGAAAAACTCTTTGCTCAAAATCGGGAACTGGTTTCCCTGGCGACCGCAAGTCATCTTTGCCATCTGGCGGACCGTCGTCATTTCACCAAGGATTTCCTCAAGACCGATTGAGACTGTCTCATCAGAAAATTCGGAAGCCTTTGATTCCAGACTGTAGTTTACTTCCTTTGCCTCCTGAAGTTCCCTCAGGTAGCCCGCAAGCTCCTTGTCGACCTTCTGCAAAGAATGGAAAAGCGTGTTGATTTCGGCAAAAAGCCTTCTCTGTGTATCGCTGTATGGCTGAGTGTGGTTGTCCAGACCAATAACAGGGTTGTGCTCTGTCAGCATCTTAACCTTGTCCTGAACCTGAAGCTCCAGACGCGCTCTCTCGGCCTCGCGTGAAGTCAAAAGATTTTCGGCGCTCTGCATCTTTCCGTCGTTCTTGCTCTTGAGCTGCTGGATTCTCTGTTGGTCCGCGGCAGGTCCGGCCTTCTTTTTTGCAGGAAGCTCGTCCGTCAAGCTAGGCGTAAGATGTCCAAGCGCAATCTCCTTAATCCACTCGTCCATGTAGAGGACAGGCTCACCTGTAGTGTTCTCAAGAATCGCGCGTGAGAAGAAATCCTTTTGGTCCGGGGCAAATAGCGACGGAAGAACCAGTCCATATCTCATGGCAAGACGCTTGCACAGAGGTGTCCGTGCGTTTGCCATCTTCGGAGCCATGGAGCGCAAAAAATTCCAGTAAGCCGGAATAATCTGCTGGCGGTATGCAGAACGGTCGTTTCTGTCCTGTGATGTCAAATATTTTGAAAGAAGCTGGTGCAGTCTTGGCGCACTTTCGTCTTCTCCCGTGAAACATGTCTTGTAATACTTCGGGTCATCGAAAACAGGATTCGGCTCCTCCTCCCAGAACTTTTCGATTGGCTTGAACTTGCTGACACTCAAATCAACGGCGAGAGGATTTTTTTCAGTCTCCGATTCGCTGTCATCATCACTGTAGCGACCGCTACCCTCCACACCGAAAGTATAGCCTTCATCATCTCCCGCGCCAGAACCATCACCACCGGCACTTGGCAGATTGTTTTCCGTCTCATTCAAAAGGGCCGCAATCTCTGGGTCCATATCATCCATAGCACTCATAACCACTCCCGTCTCTTGATTTTGAATATTGGGCATCTCGAAAAACCAAAGTTTTTTGAGCTTTCCTTTTTTTTGGGGGAACCACTGACTAAGTAAATTTCAGTGTCCTTCTATTATAATACCTTATTTACATTCAGTCCACATAAGTTTGACCGTGGAAGGAAATTTAAATTCCAGCCTTTGCCCTGTCACGCCACATAGCCTTGTCCAGTTTTTCGACAATAGCCTTCACATCATCCTCAGACTGTATTCCATAGCGGCGCATGAGCTGGATTTCCATCTGGTCATACTCTATGTCCCCGCTCTGGTAGTGCGCCAAAGAATCGGCAATGCAGACTATCTCGACCAGCATACGGTTTTCAAGCGGAGCAGTCTCGGGCGAATGGTGATAGCGGATTGTGTTTACTATCATGTCCGGGAAATTCCACTTGCGGGCAACCTTGGCTCCAATCTCACCGTGGTTCACTCCAGCCACAAGCCGTTCAAAAAGGTCCGTCGAAAGACCATACTCCACGCAGATTCCGTCAACCTTTTCCATAATATCGGGATGCGCAGTCTCAAAAATGATTTTCCCCATGTCGTGCAGAAGTCCACAGACATAGCTGTCATCAACAAAAGCCTTTTCGCCAGCCTCCCGGCAAAAACTTCTGGCAAGATTGTACGAATAGAATGCAACCTGGTAGGAATGGTCCCAAAGTTCCTTGATATGCTCCGTGTCGTCGTCGCTGGAAAGAATTTTCACCGAACCAATGGAGTAAAGCAGATTTTTGATTCCGCGGATTCCAACCAGTTTTACAGCATCGCCAATCGAATGGCATGGAGACGCAAGCGCAAAAGTCGCCGAGTTGACCAGCTTGAGAAGCTCCGCCGTAAGAGAAACGTCTGTCGAAA
Organism: Treponema sp. UBA3870; assembly: GCA_002392275.1. Classification (GTDB taxonomy): domain Bacteria; phylum Spirochaetota; class Spirochaetia; order Treponematales; family Treponemataceae; genus Treponema_D. The sequence goes on along the minus strand of DGGQ01000107.1, from coordinate 32,477 downwards.
TCTTCATGGCAATGTCGCTCATCTTGCTGTCAGGATTGTTGATAACCTTGTTGATTTCGTTTATATTCTCCGGAAACTCTGGCAATCCATCGATAAAAGCGACAAACCTGCTGGAAAGCTCCGATATGTCGGTGCACATCTTGTCGTTGAAAGGAAGTGTCAGCCTTGTGACAGTCTCCCCGCCTTCGGTGAAAATCTGGTAAGAATCTTCTCCAAGCCCAATTTTTTTGAGGACCAGAATCATAATCACCAGACCAAGACCCGCGCCCTCGGAATCATCAAGAAGCTGGGCAAGACCGTCCTCCACAGACTTGTACTGCTGTGCCCTGGTTATTTTGTCATGGACCCTCTTGTACTCATAGTAGGTAAGGACAGCCTTGTTGCGGACCTCCACACGGATTTTATTGTTGCGAGTCTGCATTATCGTCTTGATGTAGAGTCCCCTGTCCTTCTGCGCCTGCAAATAATGGTCGATGTCGTCTATGGTGTCCTGCTTGAAAGTCTGCATCCCCTTCACGTAGTCGCTGCGCTTGTTGATGTCCAGACCCTTTTCTTCAAAATAGATTCGCTTGGTGTTGGCTTTTTTGGCGTTGTTGACAAGCTCCTTAAGACAGTAGGACAGACTCTCAACCATCTGGTCCTGCCTAACCTCCGTCAGGAAGACCTTCAGCACGTCGGCTATGTAGTCCTCCATCTCGTGCGGGAGAGTATATGTAGTGATTGTAAGAGGTATCCCCGACTGAATCGCCTTTCGGATTTTCGATACGTCCACCTCTATTCTTTCCGCCTGAGCCATATCCTTCTTCCTCAAAACTTTTTTATTATTTTTATGGACCAGGGAAACATTCGCTCCCGGATTCCATCATTCTACCATATTTTCCCCATTTTTTAAAGCAAAACCAAAAATTAGATTGACCTGAGATAGTCAGTCCAATACTGCATCAGGATTCCAAACGCCACCCCAACATTCAGGGAGGCCTTCAGTCCTGTCATGGGGATTGTCACAATTCTTCTCCCGGCCCTGGAAAGAGCCTCCGGACTTACCCCAAGCTCCTCCGAACCGATAACAACCGTACCCCTCTCCGGAAACTTGAATTCCTGGATTGGGATTCCGCCTGTCTCCAGAACAAAAATCTCCGAGCCACCCGGGATTTCATCAAGAGAGCATCTGGTGTAGCCCAAAGTCTCTATGCATCCCATGGAACTTCTGACCGCCTTTGACTGGGAAGGATCCGTGCAGTGCGGCGATATAAAAACACTCTCGCAGCCCATGGCCTCTGCTGTCCTAAAAATTGACCCCAGATTGAACGGCGAGCGGATGTCCTCCGCATAGACAGACACACCTGGAAAGAACTTTCGCTTTTCAACGGTGGTCCCTCCGTTTGAGTGGGGGGCAACAACCAAATCCCATTCAGCCGGAAATGTCCCTATTATAGAAAGAAGTGCGTTCCTTGCAAGATTGCACACACGCCTTTCATCAAAATTTTCATCGGAAAGCAGCCCCGCAAGTTCTTCGGCACAGTCGGCAGGAAGCTTTGGGTCTCCAAGAACAACCTGAGTCACGGCCTTGGTGTACTCCCTGCGTGTCATGGACGGAAAATTGTATTCTGTACCCTTCTCCGCAATACCAGCAATGTCACGCTCAAGCTCCCCAAAAGTCAGTGCCAGTTTGCGTCTTTTTTGTCCGGCAGAAAGCTCCGAAAGACGGTCGGGTGCTATCATCTTCTGTCCCGAAAACTAGAACGCCTGCTTAATCAGGTCGAACAAGTCGTCGCTGGTCATGCTTCTCTGGAGAGTGTTGATTAAGTCAACATCCTGTGCATCCTCCGCGCAAAGCGCCAGCTGCTCGATTGTGACGTTCAAATCCTTAAGGCGTGCAGGAAGATTTGCCTTGGCAATGTGCTGGCGGACATACTCGACAAGTGCCGTAACAGCGTCGTCATCGGTGGAATCCATCGGGGTGGCCCTGAGTATTCTGGCAAGATGTGCGAGACGGTCCTTCCTGAACTTCGCCGCATCCTCAATGATGTATGGGAACAGAATCAGAGATGTAAGTGACTTTGTAATCTTGTATCTTGAATTCACGCACATGGAAATCAACGAACCCGCGCCTATGGAACTTGAAGCAGCTGCAAGGGATGCCATACAACCCGCCTGGCTGAAAAGGACTTCCTGCGGTGTGGTGATTGTCAAAGTCGGGGAACCGTCCATTGCGTAGCTCAAAAGCTCCACGGCCTTCTCCGCAATCATGTCGCTAAAGAATGTTGCCTTCTGGCTCAAATATGCCTCGGTCGCAATACACAGACACTCAATCGCCATGGAGGCCATCTGGTTTTCGGTAAGCGATACAGTAAGGTTCGGATCGAACAGAGCAATCTTGCAGAGTCCAAACTGTCCCTTCAGAAGACGGATTTTTGAGGAGCGCGCATCCACAATTGGAGTTCTGTCCGTAAAAATAAAAGGCTCTCGTATTGTCGTAGGAAGCGCAATCAATGGCAGTGGAGCTGTTGATGGATTCGCCCCGTCGATAAAATCGTATACCTCGTGGGTCTCGTGGTAAAGCACACAGACAGCCTTCGCGACATTCAGAGTCTTGGAACCACCGACCGCAATCACACCATGGATGTGGGCCTCGCGCGCAAGGTTCAGTGCATTCTCTATAACCTGAGTGTCGGCTACTCCGGGAATTTCATCAAAAACAAAAAAATCAATCTTCCTGTCCTCTAAAGATTTGATGACCTTTTCCGCGTTGCCAACCTGCTTCAGCACAGGGTCCATCACAACCATGAACTTGCTGCCAAAATCCTTTACGTACTGCCCCAGACGGCTTGTGGTATACGAACCCAAAACAATGTTGGGCTGAATCTTGAATATAAAATCAGACATTTAAAACTCCCGACAGCGCGACACTGCCCAAAAGAAGTGCTGGTTAACCAACATTCCCTTAATCTATTAACGGAAAATCCGAGCCGATTCTTAATCCCCCGAACAAAAAGGAAGAGCAAAAAAAAAGGACGGAAAAAAATCCGCCCTTTCCAAGAAGTTTAAAACTACAAATCCGTAAACCCCACGCTGTTCTGAAGCTAAACCTTGTGTGATTTACGCTCAAGATTTAGTTTTAACACTCCACCCGTTACTTTAGAGCCAACCCCTTAATCCGCAAAAACTGCGTCCACAGACCGTTCTTACAATCCGTAAGCATCCATGATGCGGTCAGCCGTAGCCGCAATTGTCTCCGCGTTCAGGTAGTTAGGATCCTGGATCTTGATTTTTATCTGCTCAATCAAGTTCTGGCGAACATCCGGTGTCTCATCGGCAACCTTTCCCATGTAGTATTCGGTCGCGAGTTCCCTTGCTTCGTCGGATACATTGATTTCGTCAGACCCGGCCTTCAGACTTGAAACGTTGTTAGAGCGTTTTACGTTCTGGAGGTTGTTTAGAGATTCTACTCTTGAAATCTTGTCAATCATCATAGTAACCTTCCTCCCTATTATTATCGGAGTCACTATCTAAAAGTTTAACATTTTTATTAGAAGATTGCGCATCAAAAGATTCGGAAATAAATATTGCAAATTCTCCCAAAACTTTAGTCCTGCCTGAATAATCCGCAAGAATCTCGCTGGCAGTTCCGTCGTTTATCTCCTCGTGGAGTTTTGTCAGCTCACGACCCACAACAATACGCCTGTCTGGGTCAATTTCAGCAATGTCGGTCAAAAGTTTTACCACCCTGAACGGACTTTCGTAGACCACCACGGCGGCATCCATTGCCATAAGCTCGCGCAGCCTCTTTCGCCTTCTGCCGGGTTTTGGAGAAAGGAATCCCTCAAAAACAAGGGTCTTGCCACCACATCCCGCCACAGAAACAAGGGTCGCAAACGCGCTCGGTCCCGGAATTGGAACAACCTTGTGCCCGGCCTTGCGAACCTCTCCCGCCAGAACAGCCCCAGGGTCCGAAATTCCAGGCTCCCCGGCATCGCTGGCATACGCAACGGTCTTACCCTCGTCCAGAAGGGCAATTATTTTTTCAGAGGCAGTCTTTTCGTTTTGGGATCGACAGCTGAGCATGGGTTTGCGGATTTCAAAATGGCTTAGAAGTTCAAGAGTGTGCCTGGTGTCCTCCGCCGCAACAACATCCACGGACTTTAGTGTTTCCAAGGCCCTGAACGTGATGTCCCCCAGATTCCCAATTGGCGTTCCTACAATGTATAGTTCCGACACGCAGATATTATAAATCCAGATTATTTTATTTTCAAGTCCTTCAACCCCTTCCATTTTTTTGGAATCTTTATATAATATAAAACGAGTGGGTTCCTCAAAGGCCATGGTCTTTTGGAATTCACTTTTTTTGCCGACAATGGACATAAAATCTCATTGCGCAACAAGGGGATAATTTTGAATTTGTGGCAGGGACCAAAAATTCTTTGCCGCACGGAAGTGGGGACTTCCGCATTCAAAATAAAAAATGGGTGGGATATGACAAAACGAATCAAAAAAGAGCGGATCGCGTCTATCGTGGCCGGCTCACTTCTTTTTATTCTCGCAGCTATTTTCACAATAGCAATTTTTCTTCGGATTTTTGACTACGGCACGGAATCCTCCGAAAGGGGTGCGTTCCTCAATCTTGGGCACATGCTTTATTCCGCCTATGGATTTTGCAGTCTGCTGATTCCGCTTTTCTTCATCGTTGCGGGAGCATTCTGTTTTGATTCAAGATGGTCGGTGCAGAGGGCCATGTGTCTGATTGTCTCCCCACTGCCATTTATGACTCTGGTTTTGGTGGAAAAACTGATTCGCTCGTCCCTAACAGGAGAGTCACATGCTATCGCCTTTGTAAAAATCACCCTGCTTTCCGTGGTCGCAATACTCCTGATTGCGGTGGAGTACCTGATAACGATAATAATCGCGGGCAAGATGAAAAAACGGATGGCCACAAACAAAAGCTCCAACGTGACAAGCGCGCCAGTCTTTGAACGCCGGTCCACCGAAAATCCGTCCGCAGATGGGGAAGAAAAAGAGAACGCCCTGACAAGATTCATAAACAGCGTTGCAGAAAAATTCAAGTCCTTCACAAAAAAAGAATCCGGACTGACCGCAGCACCGGGACGCTCGTTTGAAAATCCATCAAGCACAGTCGAAATCGTTCTTGAAGAGGAAAACAGAGAAAACTACGGCGACGAGTCCGACGAAGATGATGACAACGATGAGTTCCAGGCTCCAACCGTCTCGGATGACTTTTTTGAGGAAAAGAAAACTCTTCTTGTAGATTCCGGGGACGACGACATTTCCCAGATTGAAGAGGAAGATGAACCTACCACCGTGGGGCAAAAGATTGTGCGTCCGTTCAAAAATCTTTTCAAAAAGGCGCAGAGCAAGTACAAGGACATAATGGACTACGGGGAGATGCAGGATAAAGAAAATTCTGCATCCACAGGCACTCCCGAGTCCACCGTGGAAACCGAGGCCGTGGACATCAACGACTTTTTCAAAAAGCCTGCCGAAAGGGTTGTCCTCAAGGAAGACGACTATTCCGACCTTGATTTGCCACCACGACAGAAAGTACAGAACACAATTGTTCCGGGCGCACCCTATGAGCCGCAGAGCACCCTGGAGTACAGCCAGAAAAATCCGACCATCATTGTTGACGAAAGGGATGACAAAGACGAACATCAGCAGGAAGAGCTGGACCAGAACACAGAGGAAATCGACATATCCGAGTTCGAAAACTCCGAGTTCGAAACCAACGAGGCCGATGAAGAAGACATAATCGGGATGTTCGAGAGACAGAACCAGACACGCGACGAAAATGACTTTCTCGAAAAATTCAAGTACCCGGAGGATTCCGCGCAGGATGATTCCCTTGGCTCCTTCATTGACGATGACCAAGATTTTGAGGATGAGGCCCCGGAACCAATCGAAGCTGAAAAACAGAATGATTATGAAAACGAGGATGAGTATCAGGAGGAAAACACAGAATCCTTCCTTACGCAAATCCGCAACAGAATAAACGGAAACGAAAATCAGAAGACCCCGGCCCAGCGCATGGCAGAATACGAAGAGGAAAGACTTGCCAAAATCGAAGCGGAAAAAGCGGAAGCCGAGCATCAGAAAAAACTACGCGAAGAAAAACTCTATGCCCAAATCCGCGAGGAGCTTAAAGCAAAAACACGCAAGCCCAGCGAATTCAATTTTGTTCCCGACCTAAAATCCGAAGTGTCCACAGCCGGAGCAGACCTGAACGATGTGTTCGCAAAGATGGACCGCGACGTTAGGGAAAATATTGAAAACGACCCGCAGTACAAGTCTCGCTTCTCCACACAGATTGAAGACACGCAGCCCGAGAACAAAGCGACTGAAGATTCACATACATCGGAGCAAAATACGAATGTCCAGAACCCAGTCCACCAGGGCATTTTGAATGTTGATGAAAATCTGTCGGAAATCCAGCAACGCCACAAGTCATTCATCGCACGCGCGGAAGCATTGAAGGCAGCCAGGGAAGCTGAAAAACAGTCCAAAGCCGAGGAGCCAAAGCAATCCCCGAAGCTTGATTATGTCTTTGGAAATCCAGAGCCAGATGTTGATTCAGATTCGTTCATTGATTCGGAACAGGATTTTGAGCATGAAATTGTCACAGACTCAAGCATCAATCTGGAGCAGGATCTGGACCCTCTCGCGGGCAGCAATTTTATTGACGACGAAGTAATTTCCGGGGTTGATTCGGACCAGGATGAAGCCCAGCCTCTTCTTTCCGATGCAGCCGAGGACGAGGAGCTTTCCGTTGAAGTTGAGGCCGAGGACTCGTATCAGGACGACACGGATGACCCGGAGGATTTTTCCGAAGAAGAAAATGGTGGAGCGCCAGTGGACTATGTTTTCCGTGAAGAAAAAAAACAGCCCCCAAAATCGGCGGAATGGAAATCGGTCTACAACATTCCATACGACCTTCTGACCGTATACGAGGACAATCCGTACTGGATTATCGATGACGAAACAAAAGCGGCGGCGGAGAACCTAAAAAACACTCTCGCCGAATTCAAAATTGACGCGGAGGTGACAGGCATCCAAAAGGGACCGGTCATCACCATGTTTGAAATCCTTCCGGCACCAGGAATCAAGCTCAACAGGATTGCGGCACTGGCAGACAATATTGCCCTACGCCTTGCGGCAAATTCGGTCCGCATCGTCGCGCCAATTCCGGGGAAACATGCAGTCGGAATCGAGGTTCCAAATTCGTCAAGGGCAATAATCTCCATAAGGGAGTGCCTTGAAACTGACAGACCCGAGTGGAGCAAAATGGGTGTGCCGGTGGTTCTTGGAAAGGACATCCAGGGAAATTCCCAGATTATTGATTTGGTAAAGACACCACATCTTTTGATTGCGGGAGCGACCGGAGCCGGAAAATCTGTCTGCGTCAACAGCATGATTGTGAGCATGCTCTATAAACGAAGCCCGCGCGATGTTAAAATGATTTTAATCGACCCAAAGATTGTCGAGCTTAAACTCTACAATGACATCCCGCATCTGTTGACCCCGGTAATCACCGAGCCAAAAAGGGCAATGCAGGCGCTCCAGTATTGTCTCTGCGAAATGGAAAGGCGGTACGCGCTTCTTGATGGAATGTCTGTAAGGGACATCTCCTCCTACAACGAAAAGATTGTCGCAAAGCACATTGCAACTGAAAAGCTGCCATATCTGATTGTAATAATCGACGAGTTCGCGGATTTGATGGCGACCACCGGAAAACAGCTTGAGGGGATTGTCAGCAGACTTGCAGCAATGAGCCGAGCGGTCGGAATCCACCTTGTCCTGGCGACACAGCGACCTTCAATCGATGTAATCACCGGTCTAATCAAGGCGAACATTCCAAGCCGCATAGCATTTATGGTTGCGAGCAAAATCGACAGCCGCATCATTCTGGACCTGCCGGGTGCGGAAAAACTTTTGGGCAAAGGAGACATGCTCTACACATCAGCCACGGACCCCTTCCCCATCCGAATACAGGGTACTTTTGTCAGCGACCAGGAAGTTGAGAACATAGTTAACGCAGTAAAGGCATGGGGCGAACCAGAGTATATCGACGACGAGATTTTTATTGACGACGACGAGGATGAGGATTCGGACGACGAGTCTCTCTTCAATCCAGATGCGGAGGACCCGCTTTACGAAAAAGCTCTGGATATTGTCGTCCAGGCGGGAAAAGCATCCGCGTCATACATTCAGCGCAGACTGAAAATTGGATACAACAGGGCGGCCCGTCTTGTTGAAGAAATGGAGGAGCGGGGAATTGTAGGACCTGCAAACGGAAGCAAACCTAGAGAGATAATACACATGCCATAATGGAGGGAGGGTCAAATGAAAAAAGTGATTAGAAGAACAATCGCGCTGGTACTGGGACTTGTGGTTTCTGCTCCAATGTTCGCTGCGGGAGGAAATGCGGCTTCGGGAACATCCGCAAACAACGGAAGCTCAAGGCGGCCAGAGATTGACGGAGAAAAACTCAAGTTCAAGGAATCCTGGGGCTATGTTATGACGGACCGGGAAAAATACTTTACCAACGACATGCCAATCACCGACCTCTGTTATTTTAGCGCGGATGTCAACAGCTATGGAGAAATCACTTACATTCCAAATCCACGCAGGTTCTCTGGATTCAATGGACGCATCCATCTTGTAGTCACATGCACTGGAAAGGCGCTCACACATTTCAGCATAGACCCGAACGGAAAATGCAGGCAGGGAATAATAAACGCAATAGTCGCGGCATCAAAAAGCTACGACGGCATCCAGATTGATTTTGAAAATGTCGGCGCAAGGGACAGGGACAATTTTATTCTGTTCCTGAAGGATGTAAAAAAGGCTCTCCCCGAAGGAAAAATATTTTCGGTGGCACTCGCAGCAAGAACACGAAGCTACAGTGATGAAATCTACGACTACAGGACAATCGCTCCAATTGTTGACAGGATTTTGATTATGGCCTACGACGAGCACTGGTCCGGAGGAAGTCCAGGTCCGGTCGCAAGCATGGAATGGTGCAGGAGGGTCGCAAAATATACTACATCCGTAATTCCCAAGGAAAAACTTGTGCTTGGTCTCCCGTTCTATGGACGCTCATGGCAGAACGACAGCTACGGAACAGCATGGATTTTCACAAGCATGGAAAGGATAATGAACGAAAACAATATTTCATCAGTCAGGCGCGATGATTCCATACCTTTTTTTGAATTCGACAAAAACATCCATGTGACGGCCTACTACGATGACGCATACTCGCTCGTCAAGCGATGCAGAATGTATGCCGACAACAACATAGACAAGATTGGATTCTGGAGGATTGGACAGGAAGATGTCAGTTTCTGGGACTGGCTTGAAATACAATAATCCGGCTGTTGCTGTTGATTTGATTATTGGATTCTAAAAACAAGGGGCTGCCATTTGACAGCCCCATTTTTATTGCAAGCAACTATTTTGTAGTTTTCTTGGTTGTGGTTTTCTTTGCGGTGGTCTTTTTTGCCGCCGTAGGCTTTGTTTCGGAAGTCTTTTTGGCGGTGGTCTTTGTAGTTTTCTTGGCTGCGCCGGTGGTCTTTGCCGCTACAGTTTCTGTTGCTTTTGACGCTGCCGGTTTTCTTCCACGTGTCGCTGGCTTCTTTTCGGCTGTATCGGTTGCCTTGGCTGCGGCTGACTTTCTTCCACGGGTTGCCGGTTTCTTTTCGGCGGTCTCGCTTGTCTTCGCTGCGGCAGGCTTCCTTCCGCGTGTCGCAGGCTTCTTTTCAGCGGTCTCGGCTGTCTTTGCTGCGGCTGGCTTTCTTCCGCGTGTCGCAGGCTTCTTTTCTGCATCATCAGCAGTTTTTTCTGCGGCAGTTTTTCTTCCACGCTTGGCTGGAGTCTTCTCTGAGTCAATAGTTGCGGAAGCCTTGGATGTGGTTCTGGTGCGTGTAGTCTTCTTTACAGGCTCGGTTTCTTCGGAATCAACCTTGATTGTGGAGGTTCTGGTTCTTGTCTTTTTAACAGGCTCGTCCACCTTTACCGGCTCAATCTCAATTTTTGGCTCCGCTTTTACAGGCTCCGGCACATCTTCCTCATTAAAGAGTTTGTCAATCGGCGGATACTTACTGAAACCAAGACTGCTGCTCTTTTCTTCCATAGGTGTCGGCGAACTTGAAACGGAAAGTGGGGAACTGATTTCCTCTTCCTTTGTTTCCGGCAAAACAGTGGCTTCGTCAGTCTTGTCGCTGCTAAAGTCCGATGAACTTACTGTCTCGCTGCTTGAGCTAAACACTGTCTGCTCCGGCAAATCTTTTTCAGTGTCCTCATCCTTTTTGAAAAATTTGCCCACTTTGCCCAATAAATCTTTGAAACCCATATTTTTAGAATCTCCTTTTGAAAATTTATTTTTCCTAAAATTATTAGTTGTTTTATCAGCAAGGTCAGCCTTCAAAACCTCATAGCGAAGCTTGCATTCGACCATTGCTATTAAAATAACTACATACGCAAAATAATTTCGGAAGTCCTTAAAATCTGCAAGATAATTATACACCCCATGGAATAAAACTGCAAATATAAAGGACGTTATCAGGACATTTTTTTTCTTCACAGAATAAACAAATATCCCCGAAAGTCCCGCACAGATTGCATGGACAAGGATTGCAGGCCAACGAAGCTTCGCATGCAGCACGGCGATATAAAGAAGCGTTTCAAAACATCCGAGCGTCATTCCCAGCAGCACGGAATAAGCAAAAAAAGCCCCCTGAGCAGTTTTTTTTGATGGTATAAAAAAGAGCAGAAGCATCTTCACGCCCTCTTCCACAAGCGCCAGTCCTAAAAATTTTACAAGCTGGGAAAACTGTGAACCATCAATAATCTTGTCCTTGATAAGATCAATCCCCATAATGGGAATAAAAGCAAGCAGCCCAAGCAGACAGGACAAAATTCCAACTAGCTTTTTGAAATCCTTCACCAAAAGCGCAAAACACAGATAGACAGCCACTAACGGAATAAAACTAAGCGCAATTGGAATAATCATGCCTAAAGAATAATAAAAATTCTTGCATTATGCAAGTATATTTCAATCAACACGGAGCGAATCCACCATCAGATTCACAATCCGCCTAGTGTCCTCAATATCCTTGCGCCCCTCAACCGCCAGCCTGAATACACCGCTTTCCAAAAGAGTGTACAGAATGTCGGTGGTCTGCTTGATTGGAACATCCTTGAACTCCCCGGTCTCCTTTCCCCTGATTATAATTATGTTGAGCATGTGCCGCAACTTTAGCACACGACGGTCCACACGCTTTCCCGCATCCACACCGGTCTTCTGAATCTGGATCAGGTAGACCAGAAGTATTTTGAAAAATCTTTTGTAGCTCTCACACTGGTCAAGAATGTGGCAGACAAATTTTTTAAGACAGTCCGCCGCAGACAAATCTTTCTGGAAAATTATTTCCTTGAGCTGCTCCTCCAGTTTGTCCGTAAGCTCCTTTATGCTGGAAACAAAAATCTCCTGCTTGTTTTTGAAATAGATATAAAGCGTGGTCCTTGTGATTCCGCAACGGTCGGCAATTTTCTGGAAAGTCACATTCTCGTAGCCCTCCTCGATAAAAAGGTCGAGTGATTTTCCAAGGATTTCGTGCCTGCGTTTTTCGTGTTCAACAATGATTGCCATAAAAAATCTGTCCCTATTTGTAGATGTAGAGGGTCGTATCCAGATTTCCTGTCTTGATTGATTTCAGCGCGGAAGCATATTTTCCGACACAGCTCTGGAAACTCTTTTGGTTTGTGATTACACCAATCTGCCAGCCGGGAAAATCCTCGAACATAGAAGCCATCTTCCTGTAGATTTCCTCAGCCTGCTCCACATCTCCAATTCTTTCACCGTATGGAGGATTTGTGATTATCATTCCCTCGTCGTATGGAGCCTTCAAATCCGAAAAATCACTGACAATAAAATCTGGACGCTGGATTTTCATGTCGCTTCCAATCATCTGGAGCGCGCGACCGGCAGTCACACAGGCATGTTCCGCATTGATTTTTGCACGTGACACAGCCGCAGGATCAATGTCGCTTCCAGTAATCCGACATTCAACATCGGTACGGATTTTCGCGGCCTCCTGTTTTTTGATTTCAACAAAACTCTGCTGATTGAATATCGACAGATTCTCAAAAGCAAAATGCCTTCCCAATCCAGGCGCAACATTGTAGGCATAGAGCGTAGCCTCGGTGACAATCGTTCCGCTCCCGCAAAATGGGTCGTGCAATGGAATCTTCCGCCGCCAGAGCATTTCCTGTAACAAAATCGCAGCGGTAGTCTCACGCAATGGGGCAACACCACCGTCGGTCCTGTACCCACGCTTGTGCAGAGCCTCGCCACTGGTATCGAGCAGCACCATCACATTATTTTCTTCTATATATATGCGTATATCCGAACGCTCGCCAGTCTCTGGAAAGGTCGTCATTCGCCAGATGTCACCCAGTTTTTTGTATACGGCTTTCTGAATCATTGACTGGACTGTATGCTCGCTGTTGATTCTGCTTTTGTGGATTCTAACCTTGTCCACCACAACCCTGCTGTCCTTGAAAAAAAAGTCCTGCCAGTTAACGTCGTAGCATCCATCAAAAAGCTCATCAAAATTTGAGGCAGTATATTCCGCCATCAAAATATAAACCCGGTCGCTGGTCCTCAGACAAAGGTTCGCCCTGTACAGAGCGTCCGAATCGCCCAAAAAACACACGCGCCCCGGAGCATTTCCCGCCAGTTTGTATCCCAGTTGCTTGATTTCGTTTCCCAGAATCCGTTCCGCACCCACGGCGCACAAAGCCACATACTTATTCATAAATGACATTTTATCTAATTTTGTCATAATAAACAAGAGATTAGAAGAAATTTAATTTCCGACCTGCGCAATTCCCCTAAAATCTTCTATATTATTGTAGCCCTTCCGCTTCATAAAGGATTTCAGTCCATCGCACACATCCCGGGCAACATTCGGATTTGCAAAAACAGCGCTCCCAATCTGCACGGCACTTGCTCCAGCCATTATGAACTCAACCGCGTCCTGCCACTTTTCGATTCCACCAATGCCAATCACCGGGACCCTTTTTTCCTCCGGCATTTTGTTGATTTCTTCGACCACATCATAGACCATGCGAAGGGCTATTGGTTTGATTGCAGGTCCACACAATCCGGCACGAATGTTTTCAAAAAAAGGTTTCCCCTTTTCAATGTCGATTGCGGTCGCCAAAAATGTGTTCACAAGACTCAACGCATCGGCACCGGCATCAATACATGCCCTTGCAACCGCACGCAAATCAGGAGCATTGGGAGTCAGCTTTACAATCAGCGGCTTTTTTGTCACCGCACGCACCGCAGACACACATTCGGACGCAGCCTCCGGGACCATTCCCCATGCCTGTCCACCGGCCTTCACGTTAGGACAGCTTATGTTCAGCTCTATCATTTTTACATCAGTTGAATCTGCCATGCGAACGGCTTCGACATAGGACGACAAATCATGCCCGGCCACATTCAAAATTATGACAGAATCCAGCTTCATCATTTCGGGAACAATTTTTTCGACAACCTCTTTCATGCCAGGATTTTGCAGACCGATTGAGTTTATGTCGCCGCTTGCAACTTCTATGCTCCGTTCTCCCGGATTTCCCTGACGAGGTTCAAGGGTCGTTCCCTTTGACGAGATTCCGCCCCACGCGCCCACATCGGAAAGTCCACGGAAGTTCTGGCCATAACCAAAGGTTCCAGACGCGGCAATTACAGGATTCTTAAAACGCACCCCACAGATTGACACACTCAAGTCAGGCTCAACATTTTCCGGCAGAGGATTTTTTCTGGGCGACGGTTTTGCAAAATGGATTATGTCGGAATCAAAAACAGGCCCGTCCTTGCACACACGCAAAGTTCCCTCATCGGTTTGAATCGTACAACCAAGACACGCACCCGCTCCGCACAACATTCTGTGCTCCAGACTTAGGTACGCTTTGACACCAGCCTCGCGCGCAACATTTTGGACATAAGCAAGCATCGGTTCGGGACCGCAGGCAAAAATATACTTATACCCGGCATCCCTAATCTTATCAACAGTCAGCGCGGCACTCAGCATACCGTGGATTCCCTGGCTTCCGTCATCCGTTGTAATAAAAAGCTCTCGTGGATTCACATAATCAAGACCGTAAGAACCGGAGCGGAAACTCGCAAAAAAATCATAACTTCCATTTTTTAATGACGACGCAAAGTTTGCTACAGGGGCAACACCGATTCCACCGCCCACAATACAGGTTTCAACCTTTCCGTCCGAACAGTCCGGGGCATGAAAAACGTTTCCCATGGGGCCTGACAAAACGACTTTTTCTCCGGGAAGCATCTGGCACAATTCCTTTGTCCCCGTTCCCTTTTCCAAAATCATAAACTGCAATTCGATTTTACGCTTTCCATTTTCCGAAAAAACTTTTGAGCGGTAGACCGAAATTGGCCGACCAAAATATGCGGCACTTTTTTTGCTGCGTAGCATGTAAAACTGTCCCGGCTCCGGGGCAACTTGGGTTTCGCGCTCCAGTTCAATCACCGTCCGCAAAAGAAAAACATTGGTCTGACCGTCAATTTTTTTCAGTTCGCAAACCAGACCGTCACCAAAAAACTGTATTCCGTTTCCATCAGAATCAACAAGAGCTTCGTCTATCATAATAATTCATTATAAACGTTTTTATAAAAAAGGGGAACATCAGGCGGGTTGCTCGACAGGCTTAAAGATTACATCAAAACCTGTAAATGTTGTCAAAAAACCGATGCGGTCCAAAACTCCAATAGCGTCATAGATTTTATTCAGACGGTTTCTTACCGCACCCTCGCTTTTGTTCATGTTGATTGCAATCACCTTGTACTGTTGATTGTTGAGAACACAGTTCAGCAGGTCCACATCGCTTTCCTTCAGACCATCATACAGTGCAAGATTCAAAATTTTTTCCGTACTTCTGTTTCTTGATTCAAACCCGACAATAAAAAACACCGCAAAGAAAAAGACAAACGAATAACCCATGTCCATGACCAAATCCCGAAACAAAACTTCCGCACCAAATCTTAGGCGGGAACATTGTAGCGCAATCAGTATGATGGAGAGGATTGCAATTTTTGGTCCCTTGTGCTTCATAAAAAATCCACGGACATACAGTATGCAGATTTGCAGGGAGGCCATCATTATGCCCATTGGATTTCCCTTGTCCCAAACAAAAATTTTAATCATGTACAAAAAACACGCCACGGCAATGAGTCCGAATTTTTGCGGAAAAAACAAAACAAATACCGCTATCACGATAGTAAAAAAATTGATTACAACAGTGTTCAGTCGGTTGATGTTGATTGCGCCATCCAAAAAAATCTCGCCACTCACAAAAGTCAAAACATTGACGACAATCAAAATGAAAATGGCAATCGCAGAGAAAATTCTCAGTCCGAGAATCGTCTTCTTGTTGTACAAAAAATTTTTCATAATTCTATTTTATATCAAATTAAATGATTTTGCCACCAGTTTTTTAAAAGAAAATTGTCAGACCAAGTGCAAAGCTGGTAATATTTTACCATCCAAAAATCTTCATTTTCTCAATATTACATATGTAATATTACATACATCATAGCAGTGATGTTCGTAACAGTCCGCCCGAGCGAAGAGTGATCTACGTAATATTTGCCCTCCAAGGCCTTGCGAAATTCAAAAAATGGGGCGACAATCCTTGACATAGACAAAACGCGCTGTCTTGCAGTTGGAATCTTGGAATAAAAATCCCATGGGGTAAAAAAAATCGCTTTAAAAAGCGAAAATATTTTAATCTTCTCATAGTATATGAGAAAAATTTATAGGAGAATTATTATGAAAAAAACAAATTTAAAATGAAAATGGGATTACCATTTTTTAATAAATATAAATTACAAGGAGATTCAAAATGAAAAAAATTTATTTAACAATAATCGCCCTGCTCGCACTTTTTATGGTTCCAGCAACAGCACAGACTTTTTCTGCTGCAACGGTTCAGAATAGTGACGGACAGCTAATAGTCCACAGCGACAAATTTTCTTTTGTCAACTATTCTCTGGAGGACGGAACCCGTCTTAGCCAGAAAGAACTTACAGCCCTTGTTTCCCAGATTCCAGAAAACGAGGTTCTTCTAAAAAATGCAAAAGGCTGGAGGATTGCGGGCTACACTCTTATTGGTGTCGCTGTCGTAACGTTGGGGACAAACCTTGTCTACACTTTTGCAGATGGCCTTCCGGCTGCGGACACTGTTAGACCTGTGGCGGGCTATGCAACAATCGGAACGTCCATACTTTCCCTGCTCGCACTTGACCTTGGCTCATGGAACCAGATGAGGGCTGTTGACAATTACAATGTCCGAATCCGTGTCATGGGAGTACCTGTAAACTAAGGCAACTCAATGATGGAAAATAGGTGTCAACGTAGCGGCAGCATTAAGATTATGAAAAAGTTTTCCCTTATTTTCCTGTCCCTTGCGATTGCAGTAACGCTATTTAGTTGCAAATCATTGCCAACAAAGTACGAAAGTTCTTCGACTGGATATGCAACTTTTACCGTTTACTGTGATTGGGTAGGCGAAGAATTCAATCTCGATAAATCCGGCAAATACAAAGGATTTCCATTAAAGCAGGATTTGTATTTTGTAGGGGACAATTCTTCCTCATTCAAAATAAGCCCGACTGAAAAGGAACAGACCTTTGACGTTTTACTGGATGCGGGGAAATATTATCTTTACAGGATAGGAAACTTTTCTGACTTCATGTGCCGCTATGAATTTAAAATTGAGGCGGGAAAAAGAAACTATATAGGCGACATCTATATCAACCTAAATTATCTTTACATGGACATTTTCAGAATTTATGATTCCTACACATACATTGTAAAAGATTATTTTGATGAAAAAGTGGAAAACCTGCCAGCCCTTGACGATGTTGACGGTTTTATCAATTCCTGCACCCCAACGGAAAAAGAAATCCACCCGGGCCTTTTTGGATAAAATGTGGTCCATCTTTGAGTATAGCACATCAAAAATATCAAATCTCGCAGCGCAAATAAGCACCGGGGGCAGATTTGGACAAATGATAAAATACAAATGAAACCTCCATTATCTCAATATTACATATGTAATATTACATACATCATAGCAGTGATGTTCGTAACAGTCCGCCCGAGCGAAGAGTGATCTACGTAATATTTGCCCTCCAAGGCCTTGCGAAATTCAAAAAATGGGGCGACAATCCTTGACATAGACAAAGCGCGCTGTCTTCTAGTTGGAATCTTGGACTGAAAATTCCATGTGGTAAAATTATTTTAGAGGCAAAAATGAAAAAAATAAGTTTTTTAATCTTATCTATCTGTACAATTTGTATGGAAATGATGATGCTTTGCTAGAAAATGGCAAAGCAACAATACGCTTTTCACATTAAAAAAACATAAGGAAATCCTCAAAAAATAGAGTATTCCCTTAATGTGCATATTTTTTATATTTACAAAATCTATAAAAAAAGGAGGCATTAGTTATGAAAAAAATAATTCTCTTTCCCACGCTTTTTATTTTGCTTGTGGGTCTTGGATTTGCGGGTCCTCGGCTTCAGCTTGATTTGGGGGCTGCCATGCCGGATTTTTCGCAGGATGCTTTTTGTGACAAACCAAGTTTCAAATATGACTTGCAGTTTTCATATCCAATTTACAAGTCGCTGGATGTTTTTGTAAAGGCGGGCCAAGATTTTGCCTCAATCAAAAATTCTGGAAAACTTTTGTTGGTAAACGAAATCTCGCTGGGACTGGACAACAGTTTTGCAATTACACAAAATGATTTTTTCCGTCCATCTATTTTCGCGGGGCTTGGGATAGTCTGTGCAGATTTGCATCCAAAATCATGTGTCGTAGGTTTTGTGGCGGGCGCAAAGATTTACTACATAAGACAGATGACACAAAACCTTCAGCTGAATGTCGGGGCCGGACTTTCCATGCTTTTCATTGAAAATCAAAATCCATTTAAAACCCATTCACCGGTGGATTTGACGCTTGGCATTTCATACTGCTGGTAAGGTATTCTATGGCCTAAAATGATTTTCAAAACACAGAGTCATTGAATTCATTGGTGCTTTTATCTTGTGGTTTTTCTTTTTTCCGTCGGTGTCTGTAACTTCAATTTCAAGTTCATCGCCAGCGGAAGACTGCACGGTCAAAATCAACTGGTAGCCGTATTTCAAACTCTCCGAAAACTTTTGCCCGGAAATCAAAAGACGCGGCTCGACATAATTGGAATGTAATTCACTCTGGGACGGAATATCATGGGAGTATAGATTTTCAACTTCGTGATTGTAGTTTTTGATTCCAGAAATGTATGCAGAACCTTTTTTAACTTCAATCGAAACTTCATGTTCGGGCGCAGTCGCAATAAACAAAAGGTGTGCAGCCTCTGGTGAGATACATGAACCAAAAATGGATGCCACAAAAATCAATCCAAAAATAAAAACAAATTTTTTTACCATGCGCAACATTTTATTCCTCCTTCGCGGAACACAGGATTCCATAATTGCAGCGGTCAACATCGCCAGTCAGATTTTGATGAAGGTGCATTCCATTTCCCATGCAGAGTTTCCATTTTTTGCATTCCGCACACTTTCCAATTTTAGCCCATCCACGGTCGCGCATGTTTTGAAATTTGTTGTTCCAGATGTCCATGAATTTTTCTTCGTAAATATTTCCCTGAATCAAATCCGGGGAGCGGACACTCAGACATGCCCCGACATTTCCATTGCACCAGACAGAACCAATGCTGATTCCTCCACGACAAAAGAAAAAATGGTCCCTGGCTTTTAATTCATATTTTCCAAGATATCCTTCGCACGAATAATTCAGGTGTATTGATTTTCCATCTTGATTTTTATATCCACGGGTCTCGACAATAAAATCCATCAGCTGCCTGTACTCTTTCGGATTCAACGACAAATCATTTTCACGTGCGCGGCCTTCTGGAAAAATTGAAAATATCCTCCAACGCTCGACACCCAAATCAATCAAAAAATCCCTGAACTCACGCAATGATTCAAGATTTCCTTTATGCACACAGGTGATTATATCAAACACGACACGCCGAGGATATTTTTTTTGAAAGTCCAAAACTGTGTTGATTGCAAAAACCACTTTTCCAAATGACGCGGAGTTTTGCCTAAGATGATTGTGTTCCTTTTCAAATCCATCCAGACTAAAACTCAATGATGTTAAACCTGCGTTGAGAAGTGAAACAAATCGTTCAGCGGTGAACAAAAGTCCGTTTGTGACAATGCCCCAGCGGAATCCCCTTTTCACAATTTCTCTTCCGGCATCTTCCAAATCGATTCGGACAAGAGGTTCGCCGCCCGTTATGCAGACCGCCAAATTTTTTACAGGATTGCGCTCCTTTATGTCATCGAGGACTTTTGAAAAATCCTCAACAGACATTTCTTTTACGCCACCTTTTTTTGTACAGTCGCTCCCGCAATGCAGACACGAGAGATTACATCGGAGAGTACATTCCCAAAAAAGATAGTCCAGACGGTGATTTTTTATTGCATGTTTTCTGTATCGAAGAAAAATAAATCTTTTGAACCAAACGGGAAAATCCATTTTGGTGTCCCTTTTAATTTTCGTCCGTCCCTGGTTCAAGCTCTATTTCAATTGTATCATCAAGGCAAAATCCATCGGGCAAAGTATAGGTCTTTGTTTTGAAGCTTCCATTTTCAGGGCCATCGACATCCTTGATTTCAAATGAAATATTCGGACCGGAATACTGTGTTGACAAAAGGGCCTTTCCATCTGCACGCGTGTGTGATTTTTCCATGGCAACGGACGAAGAGATTTCAATTCCACCAAGATTTGTTTTTGCTCCATCACCATTGGCATCGCCTACAACGTGGAATTTAAAATCAGTGGAAGTATCAAAATTGACAGGCATTCCATAGCAGGCAGTAAAATAAGTCGAGACACCGCAGGCAGCAAGAAAAGTAGCGACGGTTCTAAAAATCTTGTCCTTCAAAACTTTCATAGTCCTTCCTCAAATTCATTAAGTCTAATTTAATTATAGAACAACCAAAATTATATTTCAAGACTTGAATGTGGATTTTGACGTTTAGAATTTTCCTCCGCCCAATGTTATTCCAAATCTAAACGAAACGTCCGGAGCTTTTCCCATGTCCAGCCAGGTGATATATGGTCCCGCCGAAATGTTCAAAACAGAAATTGGATTCCATGTGAGCGTGGCAGAAAGTATACCAGCGTAGGGCATGAACGCTTTTCCGCTTCCCATTTTTTCCATGGCATCGGAGAAACTTGTCATATTTGTTTTTCCAAAATAGAACAGACCAAAGAGAGCGAGATTTAAATTTGTTTCGCCAAGTTTCGCAAAGTTCACGGTCAAAGCAAGATTGTTTCCGTAAGTTGAAAACTCATGGTCGTCCTTGTTGCTGTCAAAATAGTATTGCCCCATGAATGTAATCTGAGGTTTTGCCCACATGTACATTGCGCCGACCGTTCCCTGGAAAATCAAATCCTTTGAACCCCACTCAGGATTTTCATTCCACTGGGTCTGGCTTCCGTAGTCCAAAACCAATTCGCCAAAGACACCGACCTTTCCATTTATAATGCTTCCGCTCGCAGTTGCCATAAGTTTTGGTGCGCTCTGATATTTAAATACGCCGCCAAATCCAAGTTCCCAGTTGGAGACCACCACATCCATTTTTCCGGCGAAAGCAATCTCCTTCATAAGATTTGGATAGAGTGCGTCGTCCATGTATTCGTTGAGGCTTCCGTTCTGAGCATCCTCCGGCGACGAGAATTCCGGCATATAGGTTTTGGTCGATGGAACAACGTAAAGCCAAAGACAGTTCTGCGAGTCGGGAAAAGTAATCTGTGTCCTCAGATTCAGACTTCCATCAACCTGCAAGTCGGTATGCTCAGGGTCGATTGAGGATGTGTTAATCATATCGGAAACAGGGCTAAAGAAAAAACCTGCGCCCCATGAAACAGTGTGCAGTCCGAATCTAAAAAACACTCTGTCGGCGATTGAAAAATCAGTGAAAAGTTCTTTCAGATAAAGCCAGTTCGTGATTGAAAAATTCGGCATGGCCAAAGACGACGGAAGATTTGAAAGGCTTGCACCGTTCGTAAGATTTTCAATCCAGTCCCTCCATTCATCAGGCACACCATCGGGAACTGTTGGCGTAGTTCCTTCCGGCAGCTCCGTGTTTATATCCAGATTCTGCGTGGACATCGAGACCCCAACGCTGTCCTTGTACGGATAGTTGATTCCAAATTTTGTGTAGAGACGCAAAGTCGAAGTCGGTCGGGCATCAATAAAAAGACTCGCACCTGCGGATGGTTTCAGTCTGCTGTCACCAAGCCGCTCGCCAAAATTTTTATTATCATCCTCACGGAAAAGCGGAACAAAAAACGAAAGTCCAGTGTCAAAACTTCCACCGACCCTAACGCTGCCAATTTCAAAAAGAGTTCCCTGTGCCATGGCGGAAGACTTTTCATCAAGGACAACAAGCTCCTCAATACCGTCGTCCTGAAAAAAATCGTCATCGGAGCTGCCAAAAAAGTCCTCATCGGAGTAGGCAAAATCATCTTCCCATGTAGATTCGGTGGACCCGGTGGATTCATCGAGCGAAAAAAAATCTTCTTCAGAAAAATCCTCACCAGAAAAATCCATGTCCTGGGAAAATGCAGTGGCCACAGCCAGACAAAGAACCAAAACACAAGGAAATCTTTTTTTCATCAATTCAATCCTTCAAGATATGCCTTTGTAAAAATCGAGTCAGGCAGTTTGTTGAAATTCAAATCGGAAATCTCCTCCGATGTCTGCTCGCCCTTGTTAAGCTCGTCACGCAAAGTCATCTGGGTTGGGACATAGCCAGCCGGAACCTTTGTGTATTTTGGAATAAGCACAGTGCGCATCAATCTGCCGGAGCCGGAATAGTCTTCCTCCTTCAACGTGAGCGGAATGTCTTTGCGGATATAGAAGACACTTTTCGCATAGGCAGGCTTGGAGGTTTTTGCTGTCAAAGTCACAACATAGACAGGATATTTTCCGAGAGTGCTTTCCTCAAATTTTTCAACGGCATAGTTTTTTCTCCAGTCCTCTTTGGTCTGGTCCACGTCGTCAATGTTCAAATCAGATTCACCAAGTGCGTCCTTCAATGACGAATGAGTGTATTTTCTACTGATTGGGTCGTAAGCCCAAATATTGTCACCATCACGCAGATAGCCAGTACCCTTGTCCGCCTCAGGGTAAAGCTGAACGATTGTCATCAAATCCTTTTCGGTGCGCTGGAAGACCTTGTACTTCAAATTCTGGACGGCCTTGCCCGGTTTTTGAATTGTAAGAGTAATCGTAGCGGAATAGTCGCCGTGGTAAACAAGGATGTCGCTCGTCTGTTCCATCAGCTTGTACGCCTTTTCGGCAGTCTTTGAATCAACCTGCGCAAACAGAGCCACCGTTGAAAAAATTGCGACAATCACAGAAGCCAAAAAAAATCTGTAATTAATAGAAGATTTCATATCAGTTCCTCCAAAAAATAGTTCGACAAAAATTAAACAGTTTCCGCCACCTTTTAGTTACATTCCGACATTTTATTTTACTGACCGCAAAGCCTCGGCGGGACTCATTCTTGCAGCCTTTTTGGCGGTTCCACGTACAGCGAGCGATGTAAGAATTATCATCAATATGTACTGGACCAAAATCGAGAACGGCGAAAGCGTGAAACTCATGTGACCGTTGTGCAGGAAGAACTGTACCGACTCCTTGGAAAATTTTGGGATTCCAAGAAACGACATAAATATTATTGCAAAGACAAATCCCGCGAACGCACCGATTACGCACAGCGCGATTGCCTCCAGAGTAAATGTCTTTCCGGTGTCCTTTCCTGTCATGCCCAAAGCACGCATGGTTCCAATTTCGCGGATTCTTTCGTAAAGCACCATCCTGTATGTGTTCGACACACCGACCATTACAATCAGCAGAATCACAATCAAAATAATTGTTGTCACAAGATGCACAATGTTCATGGCCGTCTTCAATGCGGGCGCACCATCGTCAAGACTTTCGACGACGTACTTCACGCCCTCCCACGAATTTTCTTCCCCAAGAAGCTGCTTGTTCAGTCCACGCTCCACATTTGAAGGATTGGTCTGACGCGCAAGCCTGAGGTCCGCAACATTCTGTCCGTCCTTTTTGATTGCGTCCTGCAAAAGAAGAGCGACCCTGTTCTGCTGGTTTTTGTCCTTCAGATAGATTGAAAAAAAGTTGTACCCGCCCTCGGGGATTTCAATCAGCTTGTTCAGTGTCTCGATGTTAGTGTAAGTCATCATTCCGCTGATAAAACTTGAGTCCCTGTTGATTAGAGCAACCTTGAATTCTCCAACCTCGTTCTGTCCATAAATTGTGCTTGTCAGATAAAGAACCGTGTCTCCAACGTGGACCTTGAGCGCGTCGGCCATGTTTTTTCCAATAATCAAGGATGCCGGATCCTTGAGATTTTCCAAATCGCCCTCAACAATCTGGAGCGAATCAAGAAAACTTTTGTCCGTCTCAAAATCACGTCCAAGGGTTGTGGTCAAAACTTTTTTCCCGTTAAAAATGACCTGCCCGGTGGAGTTCGTGTAGTGCGAGATATATTTGTAATTGATTCCGAGCGACTCAACTTTTTTAATCAGATAGTCATGGTCGCGGATGATTGGGACAACATCGTTTCCAGCAATGAGACCGCCCTCGTCATTTTTTTCGGTGATTTTTTCATAGCCGGATGCGAGAACCGTTCCGCCAAGCATCTGCGTAATCTGGTCCTCAAGATTTGAAACCGCACCGCTTGTCAATCCGTCAACGGCAGTCACAACAAAAAATCCAAACGCCACGGCAATCCCAAGAATGACGTTTCGTCTTTTGCTGCGTGAAAGATTTCTCAAAGCCAATTTAAAAAGCTGCATTCTACTCACCCCCCTTTGACAACGCTTTTAAAGGTGTAATCCTGAGTGCGGAAGAAACCGGATAGATATTGCTCAAAAGACTTCCAATCGCCACACCGAAGAATGAAATAAAAATGATTGCGGGGGTCGGACTAAAGTGCAGCTGTCCTCCACCCAAAATTACTTTGGCAATCATGTTGTCGCCCACACTCAGGTTGAGACTGTTGAATATTCCCATAATCACAAATCCGAGAACAATTCCAATGAATGCCGACACAATTGTTATGGACGAAGCCTCGGTAAAAAACAGAGTCCTTACAAAAGATTTTTCCGCACCCAGAGCACGCATGGTTCCAATCTCGGATGTACGTTCGATAATGGAAATGGTCATCGTGTTCATTATGATTATGAAAACAACAATCGCAAGAACCACCACAAGTATATTGAAGAAAACATTGATTCCGGCAACCGTCTTTGTATATGAGGCAGCGGCAGTTTCCCATCCCATCGCATTCGCATCAATACCAAGCTCCTTGAACTTCGCATTGAGTTCCTTGATTGCCTTGTCCGCATCAACACCGTTCTTAAATTTTGCCTGGACAAAATGCCATGAACCGTTGTCCGTCCTGTTAAGTTCGTCACGCAAAGTGATGTCGCCAAGAATGTTGTTGAAATCAATATCGCCGCCAGAAACAAAGGAGTCCGTCTCGTCGCTAATCATGTCATCAAAAAACTCGTCGCCAAACAAATCAGACTCGTCCGCGCTCCAGATTTCTTCATCAAAGTTTTTTGCGCTCTCGCTGTCCAAAATTGCGCCATAAGTCAAATCGGCAAACGCACGTGCAAAAGACGGATTGCAGTAGATTGTCTGGAACATCGCGCTGTACTCATTGGCTGGGGTATAGAAACCGACAACCTTCGCCTCACGAATTACGCCATCAGTGTTTGCTCCCATGACCAAAACGGAGTCGCCGACATTCAGCGTCTTTTTGAAAAAGTTTTCAAAGCTGCTCTTGATTCTTGTGTCAATCAAAAGCTGGTTTTCCGATGACGAATAGTCAATCGCGCTTCCCTCGACAATGTGCTGTCCGCTGAACAATGAGAAATACGAATCCTCCTCGCCGGCAAACATCATAAAAACCGGAATGTCCGCAATGTTGACCGAATCATCCGACATGAGGACCGCCAAATCGATTTCCTCACCCTTCATCATAATTCCGCGTGTGGAAATCATTCTTGTGCGTCCAGAAATAAGACCGCTTTCGTCAAGGACTTTTTCAACCTCGTCAATATCGAGAAGCGCGGGTGTCTGGGGAAGGGTTCCATCAAAAGTTCCGCTGGTCGCCATAAATATGTCCGCCTTCATTCCATCGGGCATGTTAGCAGAAATTGTTATGTCGCCAGTGTAGTTCGCACGGAAATCTTTTTCCAGTCCACGGTTTATTGATTCAAGAAATGAGTTTCCCAGAATGACAATCGCCACGCCAAAAATAATGAACAGCGAAACGATTATGGATTTTGCCTTATGCTCCTTCAGATTGCGGAGCGCAAGCTGAAAAATTACTTTCATTTTCCGTCAAGCCTCCCCGTAAATGTCGGAACCTGCCTTGTGTTCGTCCTGCGTGATTTCGCCATCCAAAAGATGAACAACATGGTCGCACATAGTAACAATTCTTGAATCGTGTGTCGAGAAAATGAACGTGGTCTGAAGCTCCGGATCTTTGTTCAGGGACTTCATCAGGGAGAGAATCTGCGCGCTGTTTTTGGAATCAAGGTTGGCGGTAGGTTCGTCCGCAAGAATAACAGGAGCCTTTGTCACAAGGGCACGCGCAATAGCAACACGCTGTCTCTGTCCACCGGAAAGCTCGGTTGACTTGTGGTCCTTCCATTCAGTA
Organism: Treponema sp. UBA3870; assembly: GCA_002392275.1. Taxonomy (GTDB): domain Bacteria; phylum Spirochaetota; class Spirochaetia; order Treponematales; family Treponemataceae; genus Treponema_D. The sequence goes on along the minus strand of DGGQ01000107.1, from coordinate 6,598 downwards.
AGCCCAACCTTTTCAATCAGATAGTCAATCCATTCCTTTTTCTGCGCCTTTGAAAAATCATCGACAGGACTTTTGCCTTCCTTGTTCTTGGATTTAATCAGGAGGGGAAACTCGATATTCTCATACACATTCAGAACTGGAATCAGATTGAAGGTCTGGAAGATAAAACCAAGGTGCGAGCGACGGAGGCCGGTTATCCTTTTGTCCAGCTTGGCGGGAATGGTGGACCGAAGCTTTTTCTGCTTTGAATCCGTGGCCCAGCGTGTATTTTTAATCTGCGCGTCAGCAAGATTCACACCAGCGTACACATCGATTCCATCAATATTAATCGAACCACCAGACGGAACATCGATAAGCCCCAGCATGTTTAATATAGTAGATTTTCCTGAACCGGATGGACCGGAGATTGCAGCAAACTCGCCCTTCTCTACCGAAAACGAAACATCCTTGACGGCGACAACATCCTGTTTCCCCAGCGGATAGATTTTATGCAGATGTGAAAGTGTAATAACTGACATGGCTTCCTCCAAATTATTTTTGACATTAAGAATATAACTAATTATTCTATATATATGGAAGGTTTTGAAAAAATTTAACAAAAATTTATAATCCGCCGTTTTCTGCACTTGCCAAAATCCAAGTTTTCTGCTAATAATATTTTTGACGAAGACGTCTGCCTTTGGGAATATTGTGCCCTCCGCATAAGATTTTCAGAGGCGGGCGTTTTTTTGTCTTTAAATCCGCACAGCGTCTTTCCCTTACAAGATGGTGTGCGGGTTTAATTTTTTAAATGTCTTTCCAGCAGATTGCAAAGATACTCCCACCGCATCTGGGAAATGAACTGTTCGGTAAACGCTGAGGGCATCGAGCAGAAACAATTCAATAAATTATGGTGTCAGCATATTGGGAGATGTGATATAATAGAAGCGGATCTCAAACGGGAGGATGTTATGGTTCAGAATCAAGCTGTGGATAACAAAATTGCTTACACTGTCGCATGTGTGAGCAGCTTTGCTTTTGTCCATAACATATCAAAAAAGGAAGCATTCTCCTATCTGTATAAAAACAAAGTCATTGATTAAAGAAATTGACCTTTCAATCTGCAAGCCGTTCCGCTACAAAAGAAATTGCCGCATTCATAATGGAAGACGAAAATGTGGAATATGATGAGGTATTGAGAAAACTATATACATCCAACATCTTTGAAAAAATTATTGATAAAGAAACCTATCTTTACCGCGAAGGGGCGGCGTATGTGTATCAGTATTATCTGGAAGAACAAGCCTATCTTGCAGACAACGCCGACATCCTTCATACGCAAGGAAAAAACTATATTCTGGACAGCATAGACGGTTATATGAAAAATCATCCGTAAAAAAACACCCTCATCGAAAAAAATAGTGTAAAAATAGTGTAAAAATAGTGTAAAAATAATGGACGCTAAAATCCTTGCTTGGTATAATTACTAGAGCCGGGAGACGCATGTTGTGATTAAAGTAACGTTGACAAATGAGATATTGAAGTACATTACGGAGATTGATAAAAACAGATATGCAGTGTCTTCGGTGAAACTTTCGGGGGCTGCGGTGAACAAACTCCGAAAGAACTCAAAGAAAAAAAGTTCCTATGCCTCGACAAAAATAGAAGGAAATCCACTTTCGGAAAAACAGGTGGATGAAGTTATAGAAAGCGATGAACGGAAGCATTATCTAAAGCCGGAACAGGAAGTGCGCAACTATTTTCTTGCGTTAAACTATCTTGAGGAAATGGCAAAACGTAATGAAAAGTTTTCAAAAAAGCTGATTCTGGATGTCCAAAAATACGTAGAAAAAGGAGCTTCCAAAGAGAAGATTGGACTACGCGGACCTATGCCGCCGGGTGTGTTGTTTGCGGTGTACGACTCTCAAACAGGCAGCCCTGATTACATACCGCCGGAGTATACTGACATACCAAAATTGTTGGATGAACTGGTGGAATATGTAAACACAACGGACGACCATCCCCTGATTATAGCGGCAGTCGTCCATTACCAATTGGTTACGATTCATCCTTTTGAAGATGGCAACGGAAGAACAGCGCGTTTGCTTTCCGGCTATATCCTTGATGTTAACGGCTATGGATTTAATGGCATTGGCTCATTGGAAGAATACTTTGCTTACGACGTAGAAGAATACTATGATTCCATACAAATGGGCTTACCGTCATTGTATTACTCAGGCCGGGATAATCCGCCGCATCCTGAAATATGGTTTCATTATTTTCTTCGGATGGTTCTGTTATATTCAAGCAAGCTGTGTGAGCTTTCGGAGAGTTCAAGTGGCAAGGAATTGGAAGGCAGTTTGTCATACTTGAAGGGAAAAGAAAAAGAGCTGCTTTTGTTTTTGATTGAAAATTATAAGAGAGAGTTTACACCGATTGAAGTAAGCAAAGAATTTGGAGTGACGAACAAGACAATTATTAACCGCTTGGCCGTCCTTGTAAAAAACGGATTCGTTGTTCCCAACATGGTAAAAGAACGAATTCGGTCGTATGAGCTTTCCGATTTTACAAAGCAAAATGTGAAGAAAATCAAAAAGCTGCTTGGCTGAGCTGTATGCGGAGGAAATATAATGTCCTACAACAAACTTATCAAAACTGAGGCGGAATATAATGATGCCCTCAAAAGAATAGATGAACTCTTTGATGCCGAACAGGGAACGAGCGAGGCCGATGAACTGGAACTTCTTGTGGCTCTTGTTGAGCTGTACGAAAAAGAACATTTCCCGATTGAAGCCCCAGACCCGGTTTCTGCAATTAAATTCAGGATGGAACAGGAGGGACTGACAAACGAGGACATGGTTAAATACCTTGGAAGCAAATCACGCATCTCAGAGATTTTTTCGCACAAACGGAACCTTAGTATTTCAATGATTCGGAAACTCATGAATGGTCTGCAAATTCCCGCGGAAGTCCTTCTTGGTGCTTCCGTTGTTTGAGATGACGGTGCAGTTTGATTCTATAAAAAACACCCCCGGAAACCATAAGCCCCCGGAGGTATTTTTTGTTGACAAGACAAAATCAACGCATATTCCATCACTACGATGACTTCATAATAACAGCTTGCTACCAGTCTTATAGAATGTCAGTTTGCAGAGCGAACCACGCGGAATCCAAGAGCTTCATATCGCATGGTAGGCTCTTCACAATAGTTACGATACGAAACGGCACATAATTCCGCGCCTGCGTCCCAACCACCACCACGCATTGAGCGCATCGAACCAGATGCGACACCGGTAGACGGAGTACTTGCAGTTATTTTATTTGCATTAACCCAATCCCAACACATTTCATCCACGTTTCCGCTCATGTCGTAAAGTTTAAGGCTGTTCTTCTCTTTTGACTTTACTGGATGAGCTCCGTAATTCGCATTGCTTTTATATCCGCCACCACAGTTGTCATAATACCATGCAACACCATCTATGCTGTTGCTTCCGCTGTAAGTGGTCTGTCCTTTATTTGTAAGGTTTCCACCGCGAGCAAGATATTCCCACTCCGCCTCTGTAGGCAGACGATAACCGTTCGCATTAAAGTCACATTCTACCGCATCCCAAGACGCATTTCGTTTTGTAGGAACAGCTCCCCAATCAGCAGGATTTGTTTTTCCATTTATAGTATAACAGGGTGTAAAACCTTCTGCTATACTGCGCTTATTACAGTATACGAGAGTATCATACCAGCAAACATTGTAAACAGGATAGTCATCTCCAACTCCCGCACCTCCTGCACTTGGATTGTTACCCATTACTTTCTTGTATTCATTCTGTGTTACCTCGTGGTCACATGCCCACTTTGCATAAATGGCTACACTACGCCCCTCTACAAACACAGCTGATCCGTTTATGCCGTTGGACACACTTGACACATCAATGTTACAACCGCTATTGCTGTCAACAATTCCAAACGCAGAGGAAAGCAATTTAGAGATGGAACTACAACTTGTTGTCATAAACGCCACACTTATTGATATAAGAGCCAAAATTTTACCCAAAGTTTTTTTCATTTGAAAACTCCTTATTTGTTTTATATCTCAAGCCCATGCGGGCAGAGTTGCTGTTTTTTGATGGACGCTTACTTTTTACGTCCAGACACTTTTTTTACCGCAAACTTTAGAATCTCCCTGCATAAATTTATTGGGAAAGCCTCCAGCGATTCCGATTTCATAATTCTTTTAAAGGCATTGGCTGCTTCCGCCTTGTCCTTCTGCTTCTCCAAATCTTTAAGCGTATCGGAGAGCATTCCCTTTACATCGGGGTTTGCCTTGTCAAGCTCCATTGCAAGCATTTTCAAAAACGCCTCGCAGCTTACGGTCACAAGCTCTCTGTTCCGGTGATAATCAATGGTTGTGTTTGACGCGCTCTTTATTTTCCCCTCAATCATGGAGCGCAGGGCTGTATCCTCTATCATTATTGTGTAGGATGATCCGTTATCATCGTCCTGAGTAAGGAGAGGGGGTTCATCAGCAATCTTTCCGATGAATCTCCAGAAAATCTGGTCATACTCGCCGTCGTCCATGAACTTCACCGAAATGTTTTTCTTCGCAGCCTTTATCCTTGTCGCGCTGATTTTTAGGAGACGCTCGTTTGTGGCGTTGTCGTTCTCGTCAAGGAAGTGATCCGGATCATGCTTGTTCAGCGTGTATAGCACGAAATCATAGAAATCATTTTTTGACCGTCCGTACATTCCGTTCGTCCTGATTTCTTCCCAGATTGTCTCCGCAACTCCATCATTGAATTTTGGTTCGGCCATAATGACGCCTCCTGACAAACAAAAAAGCCGCGCACGGCACCCCCACAGGAATGACCGGACACGGCTCTGTATGAGAAATTGGATTGTATGAGATTGAATTTTTTAGGGCAGACTTATAGCGAGTGTAGTGTAGTGTAGTGTAGTGTAGTGTAGTGTAGTGTAGCCCCGGCCACATACCTTTTGCTGCATCATTTTCCTCGCATTAAGACTTAATTTTTTTGTATTATAAAGTTGGTTTTTGAAAAATTCCAGTGAGTTTTTCTCACTGAAATTCGGTGAGTTTTCTCACTGGAATTTTTTTTGGAAAAATGGTATAATATAAAAATGGTTGTTGTTTAAAAAATTTCCAGCCTGTTTTCCACGGATTCAAAACGCACGTGTGAGACTTCGCCGCCATATTCTCCGTCAAGATGCAAAGTCTGGGGAGTGTCAAAATTGATTTCCGCATTCCGACATTCAAGCAGCTCGAATCCCTTGAACTTGCCGTGCTTGCCGGCCATCAAAAACGGAAGCAGAAAAAATGTCTGGAATTTTTTTACGCCGTGGACAAGGCACACCGAAAGTTTTCCGTCATCGGATTTTGCGTCGGGACACATTTTTACACCGCCACCTTCCGCTTTGAAATTCATCATCGCCATGAAAATGGTTTTGGCAAAAATCTGCTCGTCTCCGCCATCAAAACTTACACGCAGATTTTCGGTCTTCATTGAAAAAAGAGTCTTGATTGTCAGAAGGATGTAGACCGCCTGCCCAAGTCCCAGCTTGTTCAAAAATTTTTTCATCTTTGATTTCAACGCTTTTTTACAGACAATTGCATCAAGACCCAGACCGCTGCTGATTCCAAAATAACGAGAGCGTCCGTCGTCATAGCGCACACGCCCCAAATCTATTTTTTTAGGAGATTTGGAATCCAGAATCCTGTGCAGGGCTTTTTTTGTGTTTTTCGGAATCCCGATGCCGCGCGCAAAATCATTTCCCGAACCTGTGGGCACAAGACCAAAACGCAAATCATCAAAATGCGGAAGTCCGTTCAGAACCTCGTTTATGGTTCCGTCCCCGCCAACGACAACCAGATTTTTCTTTTCGCCGTCTCCGTCCGCATCACCCATATTAATAGAAGAAATTTGTTCCGCAATCTCTGTGGCCGAACCATCCTCGCCGGTGAAAAACGCCTTGTATTCAATTTGATTTGCATCCAAAATCTTCTGAACTTTTTTCCAAGTCCATTTTCCACGCCCGCTGCCGCCGGTCCGGTTAACAATAAAATAGTACATCAAAACTAGTATATCAGAAAAATCGCGGTTGGGATATATGGGGGAAAGGGACATTAACCAAGAAAATCGTCAGCCACATGCTCAAAGCTCCTGCAACTTTTTGTAGAGACTGAAATGAAGAATTGTAATTCCCACTTTCAAGCCTTGCAATGCACGACTGTTTTGTGCCTATTTTTGAGAAAAAATGACAGCAGTAAAAGCACTTAACAATACCATTACTTTTTCTTTGCAGCAATAATATTCAAGAACCTACCGTTTTTGAGTACTTTTTATAATTACCAAGTTACAATCTAATAAACAATTTCCTGATGTTCACTTGCAGTACTTCGTAAATAAATACGAGTTGTTTCAATACTCTCATGCCCATTAAATCAGCAAGCAAAGAAATGCCAATAAACTTTTTAAGAAAGGTTTTGGAATAACGATGCCGGGATGAATGAGGATAAACAACTTTTTACCTCCAAAAGCGCCCCTGTGCGGGCATCCACATAACAACTGGTTGTACCGCAGCGGACCTGACCCGCTGTCGGCTACGAACC
>DGGQ01000137.1 GCA_002392275.1 Treponema sp. UBA3870 | reverse complement strand
CAATGCCGTGGGAACTTTTTCAGGTCATTATCTGGAACCCTATCTTGTGGCCCTTGTAATCTATGTTATTATCAGCCTTATTCTGAATCTGACATTTTCCAGAATTGAGAAACATCTTGAAAAATGGCGATAAGGAGAAAATTATGGAAATTGATTTTGAATGTTTTGCTGACAGTTTTAAAAATGGAATTATCTATATTCCAAATACACTGAAACTTGTTTTTATTCCGCTTGCTTTAGGTCTGATTTTAGGAACCCTTCTGGCTTATATCAGATTTAAGAAAGTAAAAATTGCGAGCCAAATTATTACAGGCTTTGTGACGATTTACCGCGGTGTTCCGATTGTCGTTGCGCTGCTTATTTACAATATGATTTTTTTGCTTTTTTACGGAACATGGCAAAATTTTTTTCACTGGAAAACTTCCATTAAAGACATCAACATTATCTGGATAGCAATTTTTGCGATGACAATGGGACAAGTGTGCGCAATGGAGGAAGTGATGAGAAGTTCCCTGCTCTCTATAGACAAAGGTCAATGGGAAGCTGGAAAAAGCATCGGTATGAAAGAATATCAGATTGTCTTTAAAGTGATTATTCCTCAGCTGATTCCGGCGGCGCTTCCTCATCTGACAAATCTGATTCTTGGGTGTATAAAGAATTCTTCGGTGGTCGTTGCAATCGGTGTTGTCGATGTTATGGTCGGCTGTACAAAACCTGCGGAAACAACTTATATGTTTTTTGAGGCATATCTCGCCGCCGCGTTAATTTATTGGATAATAAATATTTTTGTGGAAACGGCCCTGCGAAAATATGAAAAATACACAAAAAAATTCAGAAAGGAAATCGGGTAACCAAAGTTTAGAATTTTTAGGAGATTTAATATGAATGAATCAGACAATAAAAAAGCGTTGCTAAAAATCAGTAATATAAAAAAGAAATTTGGTCAGAATGAAATTTTGAAAGGCGTTTCGCTTGAAGTAAACAAGGGTGAGGTCGCCGTGATTCTAGGACCGAGCGGTTCAGGGAAAACAACACTTTTGAGAACGATTAATTTTCTGGAAAAGGCTGATTATGGAACAATAGAACTTGGTGGAATTTCTGTTGATTCTGCAAAGCCCTCAAAAAAATCTGTTTTTGAACTGACAAAGAAAACGGCTTTTGTATTTCAAAACTATAATCTAATTTCAAATATGACCGTACTTGAAAATGTTATGGTAGGTCTTACCATTGTCCGTCACATAAATAAAAAGGATGCAGAAAAAATTGCGCGGGAGTCGCTGGAATGGGTAAACCTTTCAAACAGGCTAGATTATTATCCTAGCAAACTTTCGGGAGGACAGCAGCAGCGTGTTGGAATTGCCCGTGCAATTGCATTGAACCCGGATGTCATTCTCTTTGACGAACCTACGAGCGCGCTTGATCCCGAACTTGTTGGAGAAATTTTGCAGCTGATTAAAAAAGTTGCGGAAAGAAAAATCACAATGATTATCGTAACACACGAGATGAATTTTGCAAGGGAAGTGGCGGACAGGGTTTACTTTATGGACGGCGGAGTTGTCGTTGAGCAGGGTACTCCTGATGAAATATTTTTCCGTCCAAAAGAAGAGCGGACCAGAAATTTCCTTTCCCGCTTTGTTTCGCTTGAACCGGAGTACAATATTTAAAATCATCATGAACATGACAGACGGCCGCATAATTCCCATTTTTGTAAAATTCTCGCTACCTCTTTTGTTTGGAAATTTTTTCCAGATTTTATATAGCATGACAGATAGCTGGGTTGTTGGAAACTATGTGGGCAGTCTGTCGCTGGCTGCAATCGGGGCAAGCGGAAACATCATTTTTACAGTGATCGGTTTTTTTAACGGACTTGCAAACGGAGCGGGAGTTGTCGTTTCGCAGGCTTTTGGCGCAAAAGATAAAAAACGTCTTTTAAATACCGTTCACACAGTCTTGATTTCATCTATAGTTTTAGGAACTTTTCTTACAGGATTTGGCATTATAATTTCCCCGCTGATGCTCAGAATGATTAATGTGCCGAATGAAGTTTTTTCCGAGGCTGTTTTATATCTGCGATTCTATTTTTGCGGAGTGATTTTTGTTCTATTTTATAATTTGTGCGCAGGACTTTTACGTGCCACTGGAGATTCAAAAAAGCCGTTTTGCATTCTAGTGATCTCTGTAATCCTGAATATAATTCTTGATTTTATTTTTATTCGGATTTTTAAACTCGGATTGAACGGTGCCGCTTTTGCTACTGTCATTTCCGAAGCATTTTCCGCATCGCTTGCTTTTATTATTTTATCATCCCATCTTAAAAAATTGGGATTAAATTCTGGAGTCAAAATAAAAAAACAATTTTCATCAACCGCATTGGCTTCTGTTTTAAAAATAGGATTACCCAGTGCCATTTCCAGTATGCTTTTGAATTTTTCAAACACATTTATGCAGCGGTATATCAACAAGTTCGGAGCGGACTGCATGGCGGGATGGGCAGTTTACGCACGCTTTGATGAGATTTCGATTCTTGTAATGGTAAGCATCTGCCAGACAGCGATGACCTTCACCGCTCAAAACTATGGGGCCGGAAAAATGGACAGAGTTTACTGCGGAATAAAATCTGCCTGCATCCTGGGAGTGTCGGAGGTAATTATTGTTTCTGGAATTCTAACTGGATTTGCCCCTTTCTTGATTTCAATCTTTAATCCAGAGAAATCGGTTATACAGTATGGAGCAATGTTCGTCCGCGCCTCTGCAAGTTTTTATATTTTCTGTTTCGGCACCATGGTTTTCTGCCAGATTTCTCAGGGACTTGGCTACAGCACGGTTCCGACGATAATCACTTTTTTGGGCTTTGTTGTAATGCGCCAAATCTACCTTTTTATTGTATCAAGAATTACAGACTCGTCGCTGGCTGTTGCGCTTGCTTATCCTTTTTCATGGCCCCCGACGCTCGTGTTCGAGGTGATTTATTTGAGACGCAAGTTAAAACTTAATGTCCGCTCATCTTATTCGGCTTCCCAGACATAAAGTTGATGAAAGTGCCAACATAAAAATTTCCAAAGTCCTTTTGTGTGGACCTTGAAAAAAATCCAGATTTTCGATTTTGTCTTATATTTAAAACCTATAACGAGCAATAAAAAAGAAGTATAAATAACCTATGGACAAGATAGGTTAATAATATTATAAATATGGAAAAAAAGTAATTCACGGTGCTGTAAAAAAATGGGAGAGTAAATATGGATGTGAAGATTGCATTTGCGACAAGCGATGGAAAAAATGTTGATACCCACTTCGGAAAGGCATCCACATTTAAGATTTATCAGCTTGTGGATGGCACCTTCACTTTTATAGAAGAACGTGTCGTTCCGACCGAATCGAAAACTGTGGAGCAAAATCAAGACTGCGGACAGAAATCTTCATCTGGATGTGGCGATGGTTCCGGTCACGGATGTTCCTGCGGAGGTGCGGAATCTTCTCCTGCGGTGGATTTGCTTCTGGACTGCACGGCGGTGGTCGCGGCTCGATTTGGAAGAAACGTTATCCGTCAGTTTGAGCGTCATGCAATCAGCGTGTTCGATGTGGAAGTGCCAGTGGATGAAGCATTAAAAAAGTTATCAGCATATTACAGCAAATAGGGGGGGCTTGAGAATTTATTTTTTAAGGTTCCCGAATCTTTTAAAGGTGTAGATAAGACGCATAAAAAAGCGACTTTTATTTATGCCGGGTTTGCGTCGCAAACTTTATTCGTGCGAGGGTTCAACATCCTGACGTTTCGCGTTGTAAAAGGGGATTGAAACCGACTGCGATACCTTATGAGAAAATCAGCCCCGATGCACTGCGTCGGAGTTGGCGATTATCAACTACGTGTTCTTAATATTGTGGATACGTTAAAAAAGCTGTGGGCTTTCGGTTTGACGAATGTGTTCAGACAAGTTTCCCCGGTGATTTTTAGGAGTTCGAAAGTGGCTGTTCAGTATTCAGGAGTTCGAGAAAGCAAGGAAGGTCGCGTTAATGATTTCGGCGGATCCAGTGCAGAGGCGCAGGAAAAGTTTGCTGGCAAATGTTTGAAACGTGCAGACAGAAGTTTTTCACAGGGACTTCAGTGCCAACAGATTAACAGCATGGCTTGCCTCATGTCGCTTGAGGATTCAGTTTTTATTTCCCATTCGCCACAGGGCTGCGTGGGTTGTACAATTATGGCTGTTGATATGTACAGGGTCGGACAGGCTCACCGCGGTGAAAAATATATAAAGAATCCAAGAATAATTGTAACAAATCTTGACCAAAAAAGTGTCGTGTTCGGCGGTGAACAGAAATTGCGTGAATCTGTACAGAAGGCTGTGGAGCGTTATAATCCGAAGCTGATTTTTGTGTACGCGTCATGTGCGTCCGGAATTATCGGTGACGACATTGATTCAATCTGTAATGACTTGGGAAATCAATATCCGAGCGCGACAATCATTCCGATTCACTGCGAGGGATTCAAATCAAAAATATGTGCGAGTGGTTTTGACGCTGCGTTTCTTTCTATTAATAAATACATTCTGAAGAAAGAAAAAAAGCCGACTGTTCCGAATCTTGTTAATCTTTTTGCACCGACGACCGTAAGTTTTGCGGACCAAAAGGAAATGGAGCGCATGCTTTCATTGATTGGCGCAGAAGTAAACTACATTCCGTTCTACAGTTCGCTCGAAAAAATAAAACGCATTCCCCAGGCAGTCGCTTCAACTTCAATATGCAAAGTTTTCGCTGACGAGTTTATGAAAACACTGGAAGAGGATTACGGAATCCCTTATTCACACACCGTCATGCCGATTGGAATTCGCAACACTGACAAGTGGTACAGGGGAATTGCAAAAGTCATCGGAAAAGAAAAAGAGGTTGAGGAAATCATTTCACGTGAGCACGAAAGGATTGAGCCTCTTGTCGCAAAAATCAGGACAAGGCTTGAGGGAAAGCGTGTCTTCATCTGTGGTGGAACCGGAAGAAGTTTTGCAGCCGCAGCTTTGATTGATGATTTCGGAATGAAGCTTGTAGGTCTTGAAAC
>DGGQ01000206.1:3039-4202 GCA_002392275.1 Treponema sp. UBA3870 | reverse complement strand
TTTCTTCTCCTATGGTTGATTTTGCATCGCTCATTTTGCTGACCAGTATTTTTGGCTGGAAGATTGCGATTGCTTATGTTGTGCTGGGGCTTATTGTCGCTATTACCGGCGGAACAATAATAGAACATCTTCATATGGAAGACCAGGTTGCTGATTTTATTCGTAACGGAAAAAGCATTTCACTTGAACAAGAAAAGCTTTCGCAAAGACAGAGACTCATCTCTGCGTTGCACTCTGTTTCCGATACGCTTAAAAAAGTGTTTCCTTATATTCTTTTGAGTGTTGCATTGGGTGCTGTAATTCACAACTGGATTCCTGAGGACTGGATAATCAGTACGCTGGGAAAGAAAAATCCGCTTGGTGTAATCCTTGCAGTCTTTGCGGGCATTCCAATGTATGCAGATATTTTTGGCTGCATTTCAATTTCGGAAAGCTTGCTTGCAAAGGGAGCTCTTTTGGGAGTTGTTTTGAGTTTTATGATGGCAGTGACGACTTTGAGTTTGCCTTCTCTGATTATGCTTAAAAAGGTTATTAAAACAAAGCTACTGATAATTTTCCTTTCAATCTGTGTGGTAGGAATAATTCTTGTGGGATATTTTTTTAATGCTTTTCAGGCATTATTTTTATAAATTACAAAGGAGAATAGAATGGAAAATCTTACTATTAAAGTTTATGGAAGCGGCTGCAAAGGATGCCAGACTTTACATCAGAATGTGATTGACGCTCTAGCAGAAATGAATATTTCGGCTGACCTTCAGTACATTACCGACATGCAGAAAATTATGGAAGCCGGAATCATGGGTATGCCAGCTCTTGCGGTGAATGATAAGATTGTTTCTAGTGGCAAGGTCTTAAGTGTGGCAGATGTTAAAAAGTATTTGGGATAAAAATATGAATCACAAAGAAAAAGCTGTAAATTATTTTTCACAAAAATTACATTGCTCCCAGTCTGTTTTGGCTTCTTTTGCTGATGAATGTGGAATCACAGAAGAAGAGGCTCTTAGGCTTGGAAGTTGTTTTGGTGGCGGAATGCGGAAAGGCCAGGTGTGTGGAGCTGTGACCGGTTCCCTGATGGTATTAGGATTATTGTATGGTCAGGAATCTGCCGGTGACACAGAAGGCCGCCAGCTTTCGAATAAAGTAAATGATTTAATGATGGACCG
>DGGQ01000206.1:0-2963 GCA_002392275.1 Treponema sp. UBA3870 | reverse complement strand
ATATCTGTAATGATTTATTAGGCTGCGATATTACTTCAGAAGAAGGTCATCAATTTTGTATGGATAATAAACTATTCACCGAGCTCTGTCCCAAGATGGTAACTGCCGCTGTTGAAGTAGTTGAAGAAATCATTTTGGAACAGAATAGAATGTAAGTTTTATTTTACGACCCATTCACCAGCTTGCCGGTCATGTGTTGGCCCACTCACCTTCTTTGCGGTAGTCCTGTTTTTTGTTGTAATTTTTTCAGGTTAATTCTTTTTGATAAACAAGAGAATCATAACCGTTGACATCTTTTAATATCTGCAAAAAGGAAAATCCAAAATTTTCATAAAGACCTTTCTGGTCGGTAGAAATATATATTTTTTTAACCCCTGATTTTTTTGCAAGACCACAGATATGATCCATAAGCCTGCCTATATGACGCTTACCTCTAAAAGTAGGAAAAGTGTAAACAAAGCCAATCCAGGGAGTAAGTTCTGTTTCTGGAATCTCGTCACGCTCTGCAAAGGTACAAAAGGAAATCAAGTTGTCACCCTGACTCAGCAAAAAGACTGTTGATTTTTGGCCACAAAGCTTTTTAAACTCACCATCAGAAAGAAGCTTGCAAAGATATTTACCAGTCCTCCAGTCAGATTCACCGATTTTGGTCAGCCAGAATTTTTGCTCGCTGGCCGTCAGCTGAAAATAATCTTTTATCTGAAAGTTTTGTGTATCTGCCATAATTTAATTAAATCATTTTTTCAATAGTTTTGCTATAAAGTGTGAGATTGTCGCAAACAAAACGATGATTGAAATGTAATCCAGAGCAAAAGCAAACCAGAGCGAGGAGAATACGCGGAAGGATTTTTGTCGTAACATTCAGAAAGAGCCGACCTACATGCAGGCCGATATGCAACGACATAAAAAGATAATACCAGTGACTTGCAAGAAGATGTGCGATTCGGGCAAAGCCAAGACCACCCTAGATGTTCAAATGCAGCCTCTCTGGTTGTATCGCTTCCTTTTACGCTGTCATCCGCGTTGCAAACAAGACGGAGACCCACATTGTAAGCGGAGTTGTTTTGAGACATTGCAGCACGGTAGGCGGAGCGGAGATTTTTCCCAAAGTCGTTCCAGCCACCGCCACAATAAACTCTGCGGATTCCCTGACTGGCACCTGTCGGGTTTGTTCCCCCACGGTCCCAGAGCCTGTCGAAGGGGTCAAAGGGTAACCTCCATAATAGTCAAAGCCCCATTCGCCCGGAATTATTTTATCATCCCGGGGTCAAACATTTTGCCCCTAAGGAACACGCCAAGACTTTCCCTCCAGTCCGGCAGCTTTATTCCAAGGGCCTTCTGGATTTTATCTTTTGACAGCACCGAATATGCAGGTCGTTTTGCGGGGGTCGGATATTCTTCCGTCGCACATGGATTTACGCTGCAGTCCCTGTTTGTAATCCATCCACATTCGATTCCCTGCTTCTTGATTTCATTCGTAAAATCCCACCAGGTAATCTCGCCCAAATCAGTGCAGTGGTAGATTCCGTAATCGATATTCGCTCCGCAGACAATTTTTAAAATCACAGAGGCAAGGTCCCCTGCAAAAGTTGGAGAGCCCTTTTGGTCGTTTACAACCTTGACTGAATCATGGGTATTCATTGCTCGAATCATCGTGTAGACAAAATTTTTTCCGGCCCAGCCATAGAGCCATGCAGTCCTGATGATATAGAACTCGTCCGTCTCCTCGGCAACCGCCTTTTCCCCATGCGCCTTTGTGACTCCATAAACGCCAATCGGATTTATCTCCATGTCTTCGCTTCGTGGAGTGTCCGCATTTCCATCAAAAACATAGTCGGTTGAAATGTGAATAAGTTTCGCACCGATGTGTTTTGCAAGGCGGGCAATGTTTCTTGGTCCATCCGCGTTAAGTTTTTCCGCAAGCTCATATTCGGATTCAGCCCTGTCAACGGCAGTGTAGGCCGCACAGTTGATTATGAAATCAATTTTTTTGCCCGCCGTAAAATTTTCGGTCGCAGTCGCATCGGTAAAATCAACGTCGCGGTCGGTTCCGATAAAATCAATTTTATTTTCCTCAAGCTGCCTGGCCACTTCGGTTCCAAGCATTCCTTTGTTTCCAATCAGCCAAATCATAAAATCCCCCGGCTATCTGCATGAATAATTTTTCTGAATCCAATCCTTGTATGCGCCGCTTTTGATGTGCTCAATCCACTCCGAATGATTCAGATACCATCTGATTGTGGAAAGAAGCCCCTGCTCAAAAGTCATCTTGCGTTCCCAGCCAAGCTTTGTTTTTGCCTTCGTGCAGTCGATTGCGTATCGCCGGTCATGTCCAGGTCTGTCCTTTACATAAGTGATTGTCTTTTTCACATCGTCTGGATTTTTTCCAAGCTCTTTTGCGGTCAAATCAATCACCGTGTTCAAAAGCCTGATGTTCTCCCACTCGTTTTCGCCACCAAGGTTCCATTTTTCTCCGGCGGGCGACTGATTCACAATCTGCCATACACCGCGGTTGTGGTCCTCAACATAAATCCAGTCGCGGATATTTTTTCCGTCACCATACACCGGAAGATTTTTTCCCTCCCTGATGTTTGAAATCATTAACGGCAGGAGTTTTTCCGGGAACTGGAACGGACCATAATTGTTCGTGCAGTTTGACAAGGTAATCGGAAGACCGTAGGTGTGATGGTACGCCATGACGATATGGTCGCTCGATGCCTTTGATGATGAATACGGGGAGCGCGGGTCATAGGGTGTCGTCTCAAGGAAATAGCCGGTTTCACCCAAAGTGCCGTAAACCTCGTCGGTTGAGATGTGGTGGAACAGAACATCGTCACGCTGATTTTCAAGCGAAACGTTCCAATAGTTTTTTGCCACGTCAAGAAGTGTGAAAGTTCCCATCACGTTGGTGCGCATGAACGCCTCCGGGCCAAGGATCGAGCGGTCCACGTGGCTTTCCGCCG
>DGGQ01000205.1 GCA_002392275.1 Treponema sp. UBA3870 | reverse complement strand
TGTTGTAGCCCTTGTCTGTGTAAATCTTCTGCTGAGCAACCCACTCGCGGATTGAATCATCAACATTGATCTTTCCGTTAACAACCCATGGAGACTTCACGTTGTCAGAGAATACGCGGTAGTCATCATCTGGACCAGAAACCATGAAGTAGCCCTTTGCCTTTGCATCAGCGGCAACCTTGTCGAAGTCTGCCCAGTTAGAAATCTTTGCCTGAACTGCATCTGGATCGTCTGTTCCGAAGAGGTCCTTTGCGATTGAGCGGCGATAGATAACACCAGCTGGACATGCCTGCCATGTAAGACCCTTGAGCTTTCCACCGGCTGTCATGATGTCCTTTGTATACTGATACTGCTTTGAGAGGTCGGCATCTGTAAATCCGAGGTCGGCCTTTACATCGAGAGCATAAGGTGTGTCTGTGTACTTAAGAGCATAGTCAGCCTCTACAAGGAAGATATCAACCTTGTCATCTGCCTTTGCTGAAGCCTGCTGAGCAAGAACTTCATCCAGCTTGTCCTGATAGGCGTTGCCCTGGTTAGGAGTGATAACCCAGTTAACTTTTACGTCGCCGATTGTGTCATTGGCTTCGTTGTATCCTGGATAATACTTCTTAACACGTGTCTGGAACTCTTCATTCCAAACATAAATGTTCAGAACCTTTCCCTCTGCAGCAACTTCTTTCTTGTCACTAGCAGCTGGAGCCTTTTCATTCTTCTGACAACCAACAAACAAGCATGATGCTGCAACAACAGCAGCAAAACCTGCTACCAACATTTTTTTCATACAAATTACCTCCTGTTTTTGGCATGTATGATTTTTTCTAAAATTAAGTAGTGTTATAGGAAACACATACCCAAATAATATCACACTTTTCCAACAAGTCAATACTTTTGACCTCTTTTTACGGAATTTGACAGTGATTTTTTCACTTTTTTCCATAATTTTTTTTGAATTTCTCAATTTTTTCCGACATTTTTCACTTTTTTCTGTAACTTTTAGCTAAAAAAAATATTTTCTACCCCTGTAAATCGGAAATCAGCAAAGTCTTTTCTATTATAAATCAAAATCACAATCAAACTGCCGATATTATTTTTTGATGGAGCGAATAACAGCTCTTTCCCGACTGATTTTTTAACGAGAGGACCTGACATGAAAAATTTCCGCAAGATTTTTACCACCGCAATCTTTTTTTCCATTATTTGTGCTCAGATTTTTGGAGAGACAAGGGTTTCCGCCGAAAGACAGAAGCTGATTGACTATGGACTCACCCTGCAGGGAACACCATACGTCTGGGGAGGAAAAACTCCTTCCACAGGGCTGGACTGTAGCGGATTTGTTGGATATGTCGCAAAGCAGGCCCTCGAAAAAAACATAAGCGGAACTGCCGCCATGATGTACAAAAGTCTGGAGCACATCAGCCCGGAGGAACGTGAACCCGGCGACCTGATTTTCTTTGCCGTAAAATCTGGCAGCACATACAACATCACCCACGTGGGAATCTACCTTGGACTTTACCACGGGGAAGGAAAACTTGATGGCGAAAGAATCTTCCTCCACTCGGCGAGCGACGGAAAATACACAGGCGTAATCGTAAGCTCAATAAACGACAGCTACTGGGAAAAACATTTCTACGGCTATGCAAGATTTCTCCCCCCAACTCCAATTCCGGAACCGAATCAGGAAATCCAGATGAAGGAGGACAGTCCAAAGTCCACAGTCCCAGTGGCCGACAAAGTATCCGATGCCCCATCCAACATTCCGGGCGAAACAACGGAAAATGTCGGAACCAGCGCAGCAAATCTACCGACACCGGGAAAACTCCTGTCAACGGAAGATTTGGTCACGCATAACACAGACGACATGTAACAAATTTTGGGCAAGGGTTGTTCTATAGGCATGAAACACACAGGAAAATACATTTACGTGCTTGTCTATCTGCTGGTTCTTATTGGATTGGCAAGCTGCACAAGCAAAGTCAGCATCACAGCAAAAACAGATGGCGGGGCCGATGTCGAATTCAGCACGAGCTTTGGCAAGGTCCTGTCCGACACAATAAAATCCGTCTCGTCATCAATGGGAAAATCCAAGTCCACCAACTTTTTTTCTGCCGATGTAATGCGCGAATCAATGAAGGACTCCGACTTTTCAAACATTAAAGTCTCCACGCCAAACGAAAATTCGCTGGACATGAGCGGGACACTACCTGCAGCAAACAAACAGACACATGCAACAGGGACACTCAGGGCGGCAGATTTTGTCACTTGCGGCTCCAACGTACTCGCGCTAAAGATTTCCCCAAAAAATCTAAAGACATTCGCGGGCGGTCTTCCTCAGTCCACCAAAAACTATCTAGATTTGTTCATGGCACCAGTTTTTACTGGCGAAACCATGTCAAAGGACGACTACAAAATGCTGATTGCCTCAATCTATGGCGAAAACATAGCAAAGGAGCTTGAGCAGTCGGCAATAAACGTTACTCTTGCCCCACCAAAAGGAAAGAGCATAAAAAACGCGGCTGTTCCAAAAAATGGCTCGGCGGATTCGAACAAGGCAAGTTTCAGCATCCCCTTGCTTGAATTTTTGACACTGACAGCAGAAAAAACATACAGCATACAATGGTAACAAATGGGATTCGGAACTGTGACCCGAATCAATGGCAACCTTCCTCCTGTCCCCGGAATCTGTCGGTTTTTATGGTAGATTTCGGGGTCTTTTTTTGCTGATTCAAAAAACTTTTGTAGAATTTTTTAAAAAACAGGAGTATTCTATAGTAGAGGGATTTAACTTCCCCTTAAAAAAATAAAATCAGGAGCTGCAAAATGAAAAAATCATCAGCGTTCGCCGGTCTCTTCGCGGGGATTCTGGCGTTGTTAACTTTTTCCTGCGAATCATTGGACGGAGTGATTCAGCCACCAACTGCGGAAGTAAAATCGGTTTCGATAGCTGGATTGGATTTGGACGGAATTTCGTTCAACTGCAACTATGCGGTCAAAAATCCTTACGGCGTGTCCATATCGCTCAAAAACATTTCGATGGACGTGGACTGTAACAACAAAAAAATCACATCGGCATCAACAAGGAACGGCCTGAACCTCAACGCCCAGTCCACCACAACAAACACCGCAACTTTCAAGGTTCCATACACGGCAATTCTTGACCTTGCAAAAGCCTTCGTCTCGTCAAAGACACTTCCATTCAACATCGACGGTTCCATCACACTCGACACAAGCAGGATTCCGGCAATGGCGGCACTTGGAACCACGTCGCTGACACTTCCAATCAAAACAAATTTCGAGGTTCCTGTTTTCAAGCCGACACTTTCGGTCGCAAACTTCAAAGTAAAGATGCCAACATTCAACGAGCTTCTGGGCCAGCTCAAGGGTGGACTTGGACTCATAAAGGCCACCCAGATTGCGACAAAACTCATTTCCGGCGAAAAACTCACTGCGGACATTCTTGATGGAATCGCGATGGACATTGATTTTACATTCGACCTGAACGTAGGAAACGAGGGAGCGGCTGACTGGAATTTCAAAATCAACGAGTGCGCAATCAACACAAAGACAGGAAGCATTGCCGATGTTGGACCGGTCTCCAAAAATACGGTTGTCTCATCCAAAAAATCAACCATCCCGATGAAGGCGACTCTGAACACAATCCAGGCTGGTGCGTTCATAGTCCAGCTCCTGAACAAGAGCGGTGAGAACCCGACATTCTCGTTAAGCTCTGGACTCACATTCCCCGACACGACTTACGCCAAAAACATTCCACTCAACTATTCGGTCGAGATTCCGCTTTCAAGCATAGCACGTTAATTTTCCAAAAAGCAAACCGGGGTGTTCCAATTCGGAATACCCCTTTTTTTATGCAATCACACAGACAAAAGTTTCAAATAGTCCGCATCGTTCATTCTGGAAGATTTCACCGCGTCGATTATCGCCTCTGATAATGTCCGGCACGCCAAAGTTCCCGCAATGTTCACGTCGGATTTTACCCCTCCCACGCTGATTGCATAGATTGTATCCCCGTCCGCGCCAGTTCCGACCGGATTTATGCTTCTACCCAACGCCGCCCTTGTCATGTACGCAATCTTTGTCATCTCCTGCTGAGAAAAATCTCCGTTTGTAATCACCGCACCGATTGTCGTGTTCATGCCATGTGGAATGGACTCCTGGATTTTGTACATCTCTTCTTCAAGGCTCACGAATGATTTTCTGTCCTCGGTCAAAAGCCCCGCAATCTTTTCTCCGTTCTTCCAGTCAAAAATATCACCGAGCGCATTTACGATTACAACCGCCCCCATTTTAAGCTCGCCGACCTGGAAAGCCGCATAACCGATTCCAGCTTTCTGAGACCGCGCCATCCCACGGATTTTTCCGACCGTCGCTCCAGTGCCGCCACCGACAGAACCGCTTACCGGATTATTATTTTCCGCTGCGACACAAGCGTCATAACCCATCTGAAAATCCGGGCGAACTTTTGACGAACCTATGCCCAAATCAAAAATGCAGGACTGGGGCACAATCGGAACGACGATATTTCCAAGGTGGAAGCCCATGTTTTTTTCCTCAAGATATTTCATGGCACCGGTGGATGCCGCAAGACCATAAGCAGAACCGCCCGAAAGCAAAAGAGCCGTAACAGACTGCTTGGCCGCAAGGGGAGTAAAAAGGTAGGACTCACGAGCAGCAGGCCCACCCCCGCTGATGTCGATTCCACAAGTGTTCGGCACATCAAAAACGATTGCAGTAACCCCGGTCATTGCATCGTAGTCCTGCGCATTCCCAATCCTGAATCCCCCGATGTCAGAAATGTTGATTTTTTTGATTTCCATAAATTTACTCCAGTTTATAAAATTTAGGGCATTTCTATTTTTATGTTTAATTTTTGAAAGTTTACTTTAATTCTGTAAGCAGCTGAATAAGATATTCCCACCAAATCGGTGATGTAAAATTCTTTGTAAAACTGCCGGCAAAAAGAAATCGACGCATCTCTTTTAGAAAAGAATCTTGTCCGTCCTTTATTTCAAGAATTCGCGAAGAAAATTTTTCATCATAATCAGAAAGTGAAATTTTTCTGTCAGAAAGTTTTTGCTCAAGCAAAGCCGGATTTTTACTGACATTTTTTCGTGAAAGCCAAAAAATATCCCATAAATCACGATTCTTTACGCGGTTCGGACGGTTTGCAAAGGCGATGAGCTTGTCACAAAGAATTTCTACAAGACTTTCCGCATACAAAAATAAATCAGAAGTTCCAAAATCAACTCCGTAGTAATTATTTGGGATACGGATTTTTCTGTCGCGGGAAGGAAGGTGACAGATATATATGTTAATCTTTTGTGCCGGGAAATCTGGTCGCTCCGGTTTTGTGATTACCTTGATTTTCCATGTGTCTGTATTTCCTTCTTCCTTGTGCGGTTCTGTTACCGTGACCGAAAGATTGTACTTCTGCTCCAGCTTTTCGGAAAGCGTCTTTCCAAAATCAACAAGACTTTCTTTGGAAAAATCAAAATTGCTCGAAAAATCCAAATCTTCACTTAAACGCTCGGAGTTGTAGCACATACGGAGACAAGTTCCGCCCATGAACGTAAGTTTTTCAAGGAATCCGGCTTCATTCATTATCCTGAGGATGTCATGGTGCAACACCTCTTTCTCAACAGCGGTTTGCAATTCAGACAGCTGAGGATTCTGAGACATAATTTTTTTTATAAGAATGTCAAAAGCATTCATAACGCCAACTCCTTTTTGGCTGATCCATCAATCAAATCCACGGTTGTTCGTTTTGCGTCAATCATGTCTTGATATGCCTGCGCAGGATTTGCTTTCAGCATTTTTGCCCCGGAATCAATAAAAAGATTATCATAAATCTTTGAAAAATCTTTTGCCGTATGAACAAATTCTATAGTCCCGAACTGCCCGCAATCGATTATCCCGCTTCTTCCTGTTGTCATAATAGTAAGATACGATGGCATTTGCTGCGAAATAATTGAATGCTCGCAAAGAACAGTTTCAAGGCTGATGTAACTCATGCATCCGGCACGAAGCTTCGCCGCAGTTCTATAAAGCACAGTTGATTTTTCTGCTTCTGCTTTGGCAAAAACATAAACGCCCTTGCAGACTCGGGTTAGAATATGCTTTGAAACACACCTGGAAAGAATCATGTTCTTGTTGGAGTCTGTAATGAACGGCAGCAAATTCCTTAAATCTGCTTTTGAATAAACAAAATGCTCATTTGAGGAAAAATCTTCCAGAATCTTTTCAAATTTGACAATCGGCTGCATACTTTACAGATTATAACACATACTGTTATGATTTGTAAACCAACCTTCGCTTTATCTTCCGCGTTCAATAATCGCATCCAGAATCTTCTCGGCCACATCCTCTTTGCTCATCTTTGGAAGCTCCGTCACAGAGTCTTTTGTAATCAGGGTGACAACGTTTGTGTCGCTGCCAAATCCTGCGCCATCTGTTCTGAGCGAGTTCGCGCAAATCATGTCCAGATTTTTTTTCTCCAGTTTTGCCTTTGAGTTTTCGAGCATGTTCTGGGTTTCCATTGAAAATCCGCAGACAAACTGATTCGGTTTCTTGTTTTTCCCAATATACGCAAGGATATCCTCGGTACGCTCCAGTTCCAGAACCGAATCTCCGTCGTGCTTTTTGATTTTCTCATCGCTCACATTCGCTGGTCTGTAATCAGCAACTGCGGCGGCTTTTATAACGATGTCGCAATCAGGAAACTCCCGTTTCACAGCATCCGCCATTTGGGCAGCAGAAACAACATGGACCGTTTTTACAAAAAGAAGTTCCGGGAGATTCACTGGTCCCGAAACCAAAGTCACAGACGCACCACGGGAAGCTGCAACCTTTGCAATTGCGTAGCCCATTTTCCCGGACGAATGGTTTGTGATGTAGCGCACAGGGTCAAGGGATTCCTGGGTTGGTCCCGCCGTCACCAGAATCTTTTTTCCGCACAAATCCTTTTGATACGAAATCTCATTTTCAATAAAGGCAAAAAGCGTTTCGGGTTCAGGGAGCTTTCCTTTTCCAGTGTCGCCGCAGGCAAGATAACCGGAGTCTGAATCAATAATCTTCATTCCATAACCGGCGCACTTTTTCAGATTGTCCTGGGTCACTTTGTTTTCAAGCATTCGTGTGTTCATGGCAGGCGCAATCAGTTTGGGACAGTCGCATGCAAGGAAAGTCGTGGTCAGCATGTCGTCCGCAAGTCCGTTCGCAACTTTCGCAATCACATTCGCGGTGGCGGGGGCAATCATAAAAAGGTCAGCCTGTTTTGCAATGGAAACATGCTCAACAGAAAACTCAAAATCGCGGTCAAAAGTTTCGACAAGACACTTGCGTCCGGTCAAAGTCTCAAAGCAAATCGGGTTGATTATGTTCATCGCATTTTTTGTCATAATCACCTGCACGGTGCATCCTGATTTTACAAGCATACTTGCAAGCGTGGCAGATTTGTAAGCCGCAATGCTTCCGCTCACTCCAAGAATAACAAATTTTCCCTTAAGCATATTTCCTCCCGTGTTCAATCGAATTAAAATCTTCTATATTAAAATCTATGTGTGTATGAAATCCCCGCCTCAATTGATTTAAAATCCGCGCCCGGAACATCAACGGTGTCAAGCGCAAAATCATTTTCCCCGGCATAGCCAATGTAGCTCACGCCTTTCATCACAAGCGAGCCACGGAAATCCGCAAAGATTTTGAGCGAAGATTTTTCTGTTACATTGCATCCTAGCGACACAGCAATTTTTCCGGCATTGAAAAATCCATAGAGCAAATCAACAAAAACAAGCGAACGTTCATAATGGTTGTCGATTGATGCCGCAAAAGCAAACGGACTGACCGCAAACGAAAAATCAAGCACAACTTTGTTTTCATCAGCGCCAGACATTCCAAGCCCCAGCCAAAAGATTGCCCAGTGGCGGTCCAGACCAACGGTCTTCTGGCTCTCGGGATAGTTAACAGTTCGCCCACCCACGTCGTTCCATGCGCGATAGAATCCGTCCGAGTCCTTTGTTTTGTCATTGTATTTTCCGTAAAGCCCCCACGCAGCCATGGAGTTGTACGTGTAGTCAAAATCAAGAAAAGCAGACAAAGTAAAATTCGGCCAGTCAACAATGTTGTATGAAAATCCACCGCCAAGCTCCAGAACAAAATTGGTCTTGTTTTTGCTTTCCGTATAGTTTGTTTTTATGGAAGCCTTCTCCAGCGGAACAGCCGGCAAAAAAACAACATTCTTCCAGTCGGAATCAACCATGAGTCCTGAATAAACCGGGACCGCAAATTTAAATCCGCTTGACCAGACCACGTGCTTGTTTTTCCAAAAAAAATCCAAACCAAAAAGAAGCAAGGCCTTCTGTTCCCAATCAAGCTCGCTCAGTTTTGCCTGCTCCAAATTTCCATTCGCATCCTTGTATTTGCAAAAAACGTACTCGCTCTGCTGACCGGTATAGAACGAAAAAGACGGACGCAGACTGAATACGGTTTCAGCAAACGCCGAGTGGAATGAGAAAATCAAAACCAACAGAAAAAATTTTTTTATCATAAAAACCAGCGGTCCCTATTCCATGTCCCCCAGCGGATCAACTTTATAGATTTTTGCAAGCTGTTTTCTCAGTGCGTCAAGGTCCTTCTGATATGGGGATTTGAGCGTCATTTTTTCGTTTGTCGTTGGATGGACGAAAGTTAAGGAATACGCATGGAGAGCAAGTCTGCTTAAAAGAGGTCGCTCCTCAACTTCGTCTCCGTTCCATCTTTTTTTCAGTTCGCTAAGTCGCACAGGTTTTTGATTGCCTGAATAAAGCGGATCACAGACTATTGTGACTCCGTTTTCCTTGAGGTGCACCCTGACCTGATGAGTCCTGCTGGTTCTTGGTATTGCCTCGACCCACGAAAATGGACCGCAGCTTCCCAAAAGCCTGTAGTCAGTGACCGCATTTTTTCCAGTCCGCTGATTTACCGTGGTCCTATGTCTCTGGTCTCCATCTGGAACAAGCTTTAAATCAACGTGGAGATTCTGCCACATTGGATGCCCATGAACAAGGCAATGGTAGATTTTTTCAATCTTCATTTCCCTGAACTGCTCTTGCAACGCCTCCTGGGATTTTTGATTTCTTGCGTAAACCACAATGCCACTTGCGTCGGTGTCAATCCGGTGGACGGCAAATAGAGAACCAAATTCCTTGGACGCACACTCATCCAGACGCGGAGAATCCAAATCGTATCTGTCCGCAGCAACCAGGTAGCCGCTTTTTTTGTTGAGCACAACAATATCATCGTCACTAAAAATCACAGAGTAATCAACATTCTTCATAAGAAAGATTATAGGCTATCTCTAAAAAAAAATCAAAAGCGAATCGGCTTAGTCCGTCGAAGGAATCAATCCTTAGACTATTTCCATGTGGGGCTTGCTTCCCCGGTGATTGGAATCTGTTCACCAAGATATTTTGGTTTTACATTGAACAGAACCTCGAAAAACGCCTTGACCCTCGCCATGCATTCACGCAGATTCCACCAAAGTTTCAGCTCGCTTCTATATCTGACAAGCTCCGGGGCCTCATATCCAACAACATCCAGACCAAGTTTTCTTCCAATATATACTGCGCGCGCAAGATGGAATTTTTGGGTAACGACAACCGCATTGTCAACACAAAAAACATCCCTCGCCCTGTACATTGTCTCGTAAGTCGAAAAACCCGCGTGGTCCAAAAAAATCAGGTCATCATCAACACTGTAAATCTGTGTCATAAAATTTTTGATTTTGTTAACCTCGTCGTATTCAATCGTCCCGTGGTCCCCGGAAACCAAATATTTTTGTGCCTTTCCGTTTTTATAAATATTGATTGCGCCCTCAACCCTGTCACGCACAACATGGGAAACAGAATTCTTATATACAGCCGCACCCGGAATGATTGCCACATATTTTTCAGGAAGTTCCGAAATGTCCGTGTAGATATAGGGTCTGGAAAAATTTATCACATACAGATTGATTCCAACCACAGCCAAAACCGCAAGCAGAACAAGAACCAGGACACCCAGAAAAATTTTTTTCATAAAAAACTCCAGTTCCATTATAAACCATTCTCACGGATTTTTTCTACTGGACAAAACTCAGCTACCAGGGCCCAAATCAATTAAAGCCCCAACCCCCAGAGTCATTTTATTCTTTCGGGGTCAAACATTTCGCTTCTAAGGAACACGCCAAGACTTTCCCTCCAGTCCGGCAGCTTTATTCCAAGTGTCTTCTGTATTTTGTCTTTTGACAGAACCGAATACGCGGGCCGTTTTGCCGGGGTCGGATATTCTTCTGTCGTACATGGATTTACGGTGCAGCCCCTGTTTGTAATCCAGCCGCACTCTATGCCCTGCCTCTTGATTTCGTTCGTAAAATCCCACCAGCTGGTCTCGCCCAGATCGGTGCAGTGGTAGATTCCGTAGGGCGCATCCGACTTTATGATTTTGACTATCACGGCGGCCAAGTCACCTGCAAAGGTGGGGCTACCCTTCTGGTCGCTTACAACCTTGACCGAGTCGTGGGTGTTCATTGCGCGAATCATCGTGTAGACAAAATTTTTTCCGGCCCAGCCATAGAGCCATGCAGTCCTGATGATGTAAAACTCGTCCGTCTCTTCGGCAATCGCTTTTTCTCCGTGCGTCTTTGTGACTCCATAAACGCCAATCGGATTTATCTCCATGTCTTCGCTTCGTGGAGTGTCCGCATTTCCATCAAAAACATAGTCGGTTGAAATGTGAATAAGTTTCGCACCGATGTGTTTTGCAAGGCGGGCAATGTTCCGCGGCCCATCCGCGTTAAGTTTTTCCGCAAGCTCATATCCTGATTCCGCCCTGTCAACGGCAGTGTACGCCGCACAGTTGATTATGAAATCAATTTTTTTGCCCGCCGTAAAATTTTCGGTCGCAGCCGCATCGGTAAAATCAACGTCGCGGTCGGTTCCAATAAAATCAATTTTATTTTCCTCAAGCTGCCTGGCCACTTCGGTTCCAAGCATTCCTTTGTTTCCAATCAGCCAAATCATATTCAACGCCCCCGGTCACTGTAGTTTTTCTGAATCCAATCCTTGTATGCGCCGCTCTTGATATGCTCAATCCATTCCGGATGGCCCAGGTACCATCTGATTGTGGAAAGAAGCCCCTGCTCAAAAGTCATCTTCCGTTCCCAGCCCAGCCTCGTCTTTGCCTTCGTGCAGTCGATTGCGTAGCGCCGGTCATGCCCCGGCCTGTCCTTTACATAAGTGATTGTCTTTTTCACATCGTCTGGATTTTTTCCAAGCTCCTTTGCGGTCAAATCAATCACCGTGTTCAAAAGACGGATGTTCTCCCATTCGTTTTCACCGCCAAGGTTCCATTTTTCTCCGGCGGGCGACTGATTCACAATCTGCCATACACCGCGGTTGTGGTCCTCAACATAGATCCAGTCGCGGATATTCTTTCCGTCGCCATAGACCGGAAGATTTTTTCCGTCCCTGATGTTTGAAATCATTAACGGCAGGAGTTTTTCCGGGAACTGGAACGGGCCATAGTTGTTCGTGCAGTTTGACAAAGTGATTGGAAGCCCGTAGGTGTGGTGGTACGCCATGACGATGTGGTCGCTGCTCGCCTTGCTTGATGAATACGGGGAGCGCGGGTCGTAGGGTGTCGTCTCAAGGAAATAACCCGTCTCTCCCAAAGTGCCGTAGACCTCGTCGGTTGAGATGTGGTGGAACAGAACATCGTCACGCTGGTTTTCAAGCGAAACGTTCCAATAGTTTTTTGCCACGTCAAGAAGTGTGAAAGTGCCCATCACGTTGGTGCGCATGAACGCCTCCGGGCCAAGGATCGAGCGGTCAACATGGCTTTCCGCCGCAAAATGGATTACGGTGTCAATGTCGTACTGCCTGAAGATTCTTTCAATCTGCTCCCTGTCGCAGATGTCAGCCCTCTCAAAAAAATATCTGCGTCTTGATTCGTCAACGCCGCGTCCATATTTTTCCTCGATATCCTTCAGGCTCTCTGCATTACCGGCATAAGTCAGGCAGTCAACGTTTATAATCCTGCCATGAAAATCAGCATCAGTAAAATCCGCACCCCCGGCCGTACTTTCACCAAAAAGATAGTGGATGAAATTGCATCCGATAAATCCGCAGCCGCCGGTAATCAGGATGTTGGTTAGTTTTCTTTTTGCCATGTCAGTCTCCAATCCATTTTCCGCTCAGGTCAAAATATTTTCCATTCAAATCAAATGCCGGATGTTTTCCGTCTTTCTCAGAAAGAAGCGGCTCAATTTCCGGCGCGACAGATTTCCAGTCAATTCCAATCGTCGGGTCGTTCCACATAAGTCCGCCTTCGCCCTTGGGGTCATAAAAGTCGGTGCACTTGTAGGCAAAGACGGCGGAGTCGGAAAGCACATAGAATCCATGCGCGAATCCCTCCGGAATGTAGAACTGGTTCTGCCTTTCTGAATCCAGAATGACCCCGTAGTATTTTCCGAATGTCGGGGAGCCGTTCCTCAGGTCAACCGCGACATCATAGACACGGCCCGACACAGCGCGGACAAGCTTTCCCTGTGGATGTCTGGTCTGAAAATGCAGCCCACGGAGGACTCCCCTGGATGAGGAGCTCTGGTTGTCTATAATAAATTTCATTCTCAGCCCAGCATTAAAAAAATCTTTTTCTGAATACACCCCTATAAAATAGCCCCTTTTATCATTAAAAACTTTAGGCAGTATCTCATAGAGACCATTTATTTCAGTATCATTTACAAGGCATTTTTTGAATTCAAATATCATGTAATAATTTCCACTATTTTATCTCTCTGCAACATACTTAAGATAAGCACCATAATCGGTCTTGTATTCGATAGCCATATCAAGCATCTGTTCTTTTGCGATCCATCCCTTGCGGAACGCTATCTCCTCAATGCAGCTCACATACAGCCCCTGCCTTTTTTCGATTGTCGCGATAAAATTGGATGCCTCCAGAAGCCCGTCGTAGGTTCCTGTATCAAGCCAAGCCATGCCGCGTCCAAGCAGCTCGACGGAAAGGGTCCCGCGCTCAAGGTATGCGTTGTTCACAGCCGTTATCTCGATTTCACCACGCGCACTTGGTTTTACGGACTGCGCAATTTTCACCACGTCGTTGTTGTAAAAGTAAAGCCCCGGGACGGCATAGTTTGATTTTGGATTTGCAGGTTTCTCCTCTATTCCAAGGACCTTCCCTTCGGAATTAAACTCCACGACACCATAGGCGGTCGGATCCTTTACCATGTAGCCAAAAATAACAGCCTCTGTAGATTTTGATTCTATTTTTGAAACAACCCTTTTCAAAATAGTAGAAAACGCCTGTCCAAAGAAGATATTGTCGCCAAGAACCAAAGCAACATCGTCATTACCGATAAAATCTTTCCCAACAATAAACGCATCGGCCAGTCCACGGGGTCTGTCCTGCACCGCGTAATCAAATTTCATCCCGAGCCATTTCCCGTCGCCAAAAAGCTCCTCGAAAAGTTTGATGTCTCGCGGGGTTGAGATTATCAAAACCTCCCTGATTCCCGCAAGCATGAGACAGGAAAGCGGATAGTAGATCATCGGCTTGTCATAA
Organism: Treponema sp. UBA3870; assembly: GCA_002392275.1. Taxonomy (GTDB): domain Bacteria; phylum Spirochaetota; class Spirochaetia; order Treponematales; family Treponemataceae; genus Treponema_D. The sequence continues at coordinate 3,757 of DGGQ01000205.1, read as the reverse complement.
AGGGGCAGAATCTGCTTGGACACAGCCCTGGTAATTGGATAAAGCCGGGTACCGGAGCCTCCGGCTAGAATTATTCCTTTCATGTATGATCCCTTCTGTAGCGCGAAAGATTAAATATGTAGAATTATAGACCAAAATCACAAAAACATAAAGTAGTATTTCTCGCAACAGGAAGAGAATCGAAGTAAACATCCACCAGCATAAGCGATGGCTTTATGTTCGCCCCTCAATACATTTCTTTATATCCTCCAAAATCTGATCGCATGTCATGCCAGAGTCATACAAAAGTTCCTCCGGCTGGTAACGGTCGTAGAATTTCTTTTCAAGACCGTAATTCTTCACAAGCATTTTATCTGGACCGTAGAAAGAAGCAATCTTCTGGCCAAATCCGCCTTCAAGGATGCCGTCTTCAAGTGTGATTACAAGCTCGTGGTCTTTTTCAAGTTCCAGCAAAAGCTCTTTGTCCAGACCCGAAGCAAAACGGGGATTTATAAGGCTTGGCGTAAATCCGCATTTCTCTTTTATTGCTGCTGTAAGAGCCTGCCCTTTCTGGAAAAAATCTCCCAGCGCGATTACAGCAACCTTTTCGCCTTGTTCTTCTATTATAAAGCGGTTCAAATCGTTGTAATTTTTGTCTGCGGGACGGTGGGTTACTTGGTTTCCCGGAATCAAAATCAAAACAGGATTTTCCTTCTGCTCAAGGCTCCAGTCCAGCATGGAAATGTATTCTTCCGCACTTGAAGGACAGAGCACCACAAGGTTTGGAATATTAGTAAAAGCTGCAAGTCCGAAAATTCCAAGGTGAGTAACATCGGTAAGACCATCGAAAGAAGTGTAGTTCATCAGCATAGTAACTGGTGTTTTGTTGATGCAGACATCCTGGGAAATCTGGTCGTAAGCCCTCTGCAGGAAGGTCATGTTTGTTACAACAAGCGGCTTTGCACCACGGCGGGCAATTCCAGATGCGATTGCGACTGCTGCTTCTTCTGCAATGCCGGTGTCGATGTACTGAGTGCCAAGAATTTCGCGTTCCTTTGGTCCCAGGCCCACAGACATAGGCATGGCAGGAGTTACCACAATAAAATCCTTATCTTTTTTTGCCTTTTCTATTATATATTGGCTTGTCATTCCAAAATACGATTCACCGTTTCCGAACTTGAATGTTGGCTTTCCTGTGGCTCTGTCAAATGGAACACACCAGTGCCAGCCTTCCTTGTCTTTTTCTGCAAGCTCGTAGCCTTTTCCTTTCTGGGTATGAATATGAACCACAACCGGATGATTTGAATCGCGGACCTTTTCAAAAACTTTGATTAAAGAGGCAATGTCGTTCCCATTTTCTTCATATATATAGTCCAGTCCAAAGACTGTGAACCAGTTGTTTTCTGCCTTGCCGTTTGACTCGCGGAGGACTTTAAGATTTTTGTAGATTCCCCCGTGAGTTTCTGCGATTGCCATTTCGTTGTCGTTCACTACAATAATGAAATTTGAGTTCAGCTCGCTGCCTGCAACACTGAGTGCTTCCATGGCCTCGCCACCGGAAAGGGAACCATCGCCGATAACCGCAATGATGTTTTCTTTTTCACCCAAGATGTCGCGGCCTTTTGCAAGTCCCAGAGCCAGCGCGATTGAAGTTGAAGTGTGACCGATGTCGAAAAAGTCGTGCTCGCTTTCGTCATGATTGGTGTAGCCTGAATCTTCTGAAAAACGCTTGTCGTCAAAGTAGCCGGCTTTTCGTCCAGTGAGCATTTTGTGGGCATAAGATTGATGGGAAACGTCAAAAACGAATTTATCCTTTGGAGAATTAAAAACATAGTGCAGGGCAATTGTCGCCTCCACAAAACCAAAGTTAGGACCAAAATGTCCGCCGATTTTTGTAAGTCGGTTAAAAAGTCCCTCGCGGATTTCCTGAGCCAAGGCTGGAAGTTCGGAAACCGAAAGTTTTTTCAAATCTGCCGGTGAATTAATTTTATCTAGAATCATTATTTACTCCTATTTTACTATGTTTTTTAGGTTAACACCTGTAATTTCGCAGCAATTTCTTACAGTATAAAGAATTACAAGAAATTGTCTGGAACTGCTGAGTAATGCTTCGTGTATTAATCAGCGGTTCCTTAAGTCACTACTTGCAGATTTCAAAAACCGCAGTCACATCATCTTTGCCCAAGATTTTCGTGAGTTCGGCCTGTGTCACTCCATCCACTTTTCCAAGACGGGTAAAGTTCCAGCTGTTTGTGTCATAATAAATTGTAATCTGATTTCCCTGATACAAGATGATATCGCCGGCACTTGTTGTAATCTGCGAATCGTTTCTGGGAAGTGTAGTTCCAAGCGAACCTACTTTTTCAAAGTTCCCGTAGTCACTCATTTTGATTGTAACAGGACCTTTTTTCAAAAGCTCATAAAAGGCAGTTGCAGAAGAATTATCTGTCAGTGTTGCGGTAATCTTGTGGCTGCCACTATCACTTGTAATTTGAATTGAGATTTTCATGCTTGAAAGTACTCCTTTGTCTGATGATTTTGCAGACTTTTTTCCATTTGCACAGGCTGTTGAGACTAGAAGAATTATTGATGTAATAATTAAAAATAATTTTTTCATAAAAACTCCATAGGGGGCGTTGTAACCGAGTTTGCTACGCAAGCATCGCAGGGTGTGCGCTCGAAACTGCGCCCTGTTGGACTTGTTGCGAATACCCCCGCTGGGAGGGTAGGACGTAACGAAGTGCGGACGTAGGAAGAGACTCCTCCCCCTTTTTTCGTTTAAGCAACACCGTGTTACTTAACTAAGTGTATGGCATAACTGATGACTTGTCAATACTAAAACAAGTTTTTAGTAACAAAAAGTTGCTTATTGCAAAAAAACTTTTAGTATGCTATTCTCTAGATATGGCTGATTATATCCGAGCAAGAAGCGATGAACACAAGGAAGAAAGACTTACTCAAATCAAGGAGGCAACGGCAGAACTCTTTGCTTCTTGCCCCTACTCTGAGATTACCCTTACCACAATAGCTGAAAAACTTGGTTGGTCTCGTGCAAACCTTTACAAATATGTAACGACCAAGGAAGAAATCTTTTTGGAAATCTCTGCGGAAAAAATGAGCGCATACTACGGGTCCCTGCTTTCGGCTTTTCCCCAGGGCAATAACTTTTCCATAGACGTGATTGCAGAAGTCTGGGCCGGAATATTAAACGCAAATCAGGACTACATGCGCTATGTTTCCTATCTTAATCCGGTGATAGAAACTAATGTCACAGTTGAGCGTCTGGCCGTTTTCAAAAAGAAGTATTACGATTTTGCAAATGATTTCTGCAAATGCCTTTCCAGGATGATTGGAATAAGTCAAGATGCCGCCTACAAAATCCAGCTGGATGTTTTGTTCTATGCCTCGTCAAATGCGGTATGCTGCTACAAAAATCCTCTGGTTCAGGAAGCTCTCAGGCAGATTAACATCACTCCACTGCCAATGGATTTTTACAAGGATATGAAGGATTTTCTTAAAATGCGTCTGGAATGGAAAGAGTAGAATTCTGTGTCAAACGACTTTCAAAAATTGTAAAGTTCCTGTAGCTTTCAGAAATACCACCCACGACAGAAACAAAATGACCAAGCGTCATGTGTCGCAGCTTATTGTTAACACAGAATAATCCGCATTCGAATTATTCTGTGTTCCCTTAGATTTACCGTTATGCTTATTTAATTTTCTGCTTTTGAAGAATTTTACTCAAGTAATGAATGACTGTCGCAAAAAGAATTATAAT
>DGGQ01000217.1 GCA_002392275.1 Treponema sp. UBA3870 | reverse complement strand
AAGTACCGGACTGTTTATGGAGTGGATATCAATGAAGAGTACCTTCGTATAGTTTCGGAACGATATGCATATCTGTCTGATGTTCTGAAATGTTTGAAGATAAATCTTATCTGTGGTTCGGAGCAGCTTCCCGGGGCACAGTTTCTGATTGCAAACCTCCTTATAGAGTATATTGGGTATGATGTGTTTCAGAGAGCGGTTTGCAAAGTGAAGCCTGAATATGTTTCGTGCTTGATTCAGATCAATGTGGATGATAATCAGTGGGTATCAGATTCTCCGTATTTGCATGCGTTTGACAGGCTGGATGAGGTACATCATCAGATAGACGAAAATTCCCTTTCAACAAAAATGCATGAGATAGGATACAAAGTCATACTCCAAACAAGGAGTCTGCTTCCTAATGGAAAGGCTTTAATAAGAATGGATTTTCTAAAAGGATGAAGAAAGGAGCGTTTATGAAAAAAATTGGATTGGTGGGAGGCACCGGGCCTGAATCCACACTTATGTATTATAAAGAATTAAATTCCAGAATCGATAAAATCACGGACGGAAAGAATATGCCGGAGATTATTATTGAGAGCGTGGATTTCAGAAGAGCCTGGGATTATGTTTCTTCGGGGAAATATGAGCGTCTTAAGGAATATCTTTCCGAGAAAGTGCATTCCCTGAAAAAAGCGGGCGCAGAAGTAATATCTTTGACGGCAGTGACCATGCATATTGTGTTTGACGAATTGGTTAAGGATACCGGAGTTTCGTTAATCAGTATTCCCAAAGCGGTCTGCAAAGAGGCAAAGGACAAAGGGTATAAAAAGATACTCCTTCTTGGGACCATTTTTACAATGGAACAGGATTATATGAAAAATGATTTCAGGGACGCGGGCATAGAAGTATTTATTCCTGATGAAAACGATCGGAACCTTGTGGCAAAACGAATTTTTGAAGAGTTGGAATTGGGAATTGTCAGGGAAAGCACTTTAAGAGAGTTCCAAAACATAATCAATAAAATGCGAAATCAATACGGGATTGAAGCAGTTGTACTGGGGTGTACGGAACTTCCTCTTTTATTGAACCCGGAGAATTGTTCTGTTCCGTGCCTGGACAGCGTTGAAATACACATAAATGATTTGATTCATGAGGTTTTATAGGTAAGTTGTTGGCGAGGGGCGCATTATGAAAAAAAAGCTGCCCGCAAAAAACGAGCAGCCATTTGCACAAATTGAAAGGGCATCAATCCGGGATTATGCGTCCCATGGCGTAGAAGTATTTGCTCCAGTAATTGTCCGCAAAGAGCTTGGTTGTTATCACACCGGTCCTTGAACCTGCGCTGACGGCATGCATGATTGTGTCGTCGCCAAGATAGATTGCCACATGGGTGATAGATCCACCGCTGACAAAGAACACCAAATCACCCCTCTTTCCGGAAGACTTGTCAACGCGGCTTGTGATATTGAACATTGTCTTTGCCGTGCGTGGAAGAGTTCCAAGTCCTGCATCCTGAGCCGCAAGATAGACCAGGCCAGAGCAGTCGATTCCAGAACGGCTTGTTCCACCAAACACATAAGGCGTTCCAAGATAACGCTCGGCACACTTGATGAACTTCTCTCGCTTTTCGTCAGACGGGCTTGCATCCTTTTTCTTGGTGTCATCAGTCTTCTTTGTGTCGTCCTTCTTCACGTCATCTTTTTTCTTGGTGTCATCGATCTTCTTGGTGTCGTCCTTCTTCTTGGTGTCGTCGGTCTTCTTTGTGTCGTCCTTTTTCACGTCATCTTTTTTCTTGGTATCATCGATCTTCTTTGTGTCGTCCTTTTTCTTTGTGTCGTCCTTCTTCACATCATCTTTCTTTTTGGTGTCGTCCTTTTTCTTGGTGTCATCGGTCTTCTTTGTGTCATCCTTTTTCTTGTCGGGCTTCTTCAACTCATCCTTTGCCTCGGTGCTGACAGAGGTCTGTGTGGAAACTGATGTTTGTGACGATCCATTTTTCTCCCTTGTAATTCTGGTCTCGGTGGTTGTCTTTGTTTCCGTGGACCTCATCCTGTCCGTTATGACTTTAGTTTCTATGACGACCTTTGTTTCAACGGTTCCGTCCCTTTCCTTTTTGACCTCAGTTGTTGTTGTCACCACAGTTTTCCTGTTGCCATTGACCGTGGTTTTTACCACAACTTTCGGCTTGGAATCAGTTTTGCTGTTATCCTTCTTGCTGTCTGGCTTCACGGGTTTCTTTTTTGAATCATCACCCACGCTGGCAAGACCGGATGAAAGGAAAGATGCCTTGCCCATGTAGTAATCTTCATTACCGTCCTCAGAATCGGCATACTCATCCTCGTACTCATCCTTGTTGTAATCTGAATGGAGCGTGTTGGAAAGGAAGTTGTAAACCTCGTCACCGCTGTCCTCGTCCGGAAGATATCCGTACCACTCGTAGAACTGCTTGACAATCTCGTCGGTGGAAAGCTCCTCCTCCGCATCTGCTGCTTCCTGCTCCTGTATGGAAATAAAATCAGTATCCTGGCCTGGAATATAAAAACCCACGCTCGAGAAAACTACAAACGAAATCAACGCCGGAATCAGAATTTTGCCGGGACATCTCTTTTTTCCTACATTCTTTTTCATAGCAACTTGCTCCCTCCATCAATTTTCATTCGGGAAAACATAGATTCACCAATGTTTCCAAAATATACTAACACACGCCCCTCCGGAAATCACTATCCAAAAGGGTGGTTTTTGATTGCCACACGACCCCAGAATCAGTCCTAGTCCACAGGATAGCAGTCGAATCCGGCGGCACGAAGTTTTTTGCCCATCGTTCCGTCCTCGTTCTCGTCCACCACGACTATGTAGTATGTTGTTCCGGAGGCCCTCGTCTCTGTAAAACTGTATGCCTCGAAGCCCTTTTCCTTTGCGGATTCAATCAATGCGTCCGCGTTGGTCTGGCTCTTAAATAAACCAAGCTGCTCCCTTTCAAGTTTCACTTTTTTTTCTCCGGGGGCATCTTTTTTTTCGGTGGACACTTTTTCGGAGGCAGATTTTGATTCCCCCACGGTCCCGCCTTTGTCCGGTGAAACAAGATTTTCTCCATCAATGCACCGGGGAACGAAATACCAGAACGGAACCGCAGAAAGTGTGGTCCTGCCCATGGCTATCGAATACTCCGCGCTCACCGGGTAGTCCTTCTTCAGCTGGTCCAGATACTTTTTTTCACCGGAGATGTACCAGAGCGTAAAAAGAACCATCCCGCGGACGGTCTTCATAGAATCCATCTCCAGATAGGACTTGAGCTTTTCAATCGGGCCGGATATTTCGGAAATGGACTTGGATTTGCAGAGGGACACCCACACAGAATAGACGGACGCAAGGGCAGCAAGTTTTTCATCCTTGGAGCTGTTTGTGAATGATTTCAGATTCAGCTCGGCGTTATCAAAATCGCAGTAGTTCAAAAAGCACTTCGCGGCGGAAATCCTGAGCTGGTCAACGGACATGGAATCAAACCCAGACGCATTTTGACCGGAAATCCTCAGCGCCTGTAGATAGGACTTCGCGGCCCCCACCCAGTCGCCACTAAGTTCCTGCAAATTTCCTGCCAGACACCAGAGCCCCCTTTTCCCGGACGGGGAGTCCGCTGTGGATATGCGCGAAAGAATATGGTCGATTGAATCCTGAACAGAATCCTTCCCCAGAGCCTCGTCCCTTATCGAAAGAGCCGGGTCGCAAAAAAGAGGAACGGATAGAAAAAACAGCGCGACATATACCAAAAAATTTCTTCTGTTAAGCATTTGTGATAATATCGGCAGCAAAAGACCGCCGCCTTATTTTTTCATAACGTCCCTGTCCCTGTTCTTCTTATTTCTTGAAATCAGGGAGACCGGAAGAGCCACAAGCACCCCGACAACGAAGGAGCCAATCACAAGCGCGACCACGGGTATGTCCTTGAACGTGTGGAAAAACCAGAACGAACACTTGTTGTCCAGGTTCAGTCCAGTGAATACCGACACGAAAACGGCAAGCAGAATCACCAAAATCAGTTTTATGGGCATTTATTTCTCCTAAATCACGTCTATTTTCAAAGTTGCCTCAAAAAAATGAAGTTTTTAGAGGTAACTTATTGTAATTTTTTATAAAAAATTTTTCTACAACCCGCCGGCAGATGGGCGCATCTAATCGACCAGAGTGCCCCGGAATGTATTTCCGCTCAGGCTGTCCAGACGCACACGGACGAATTTTCCAATCAGTGACTGTGGCGCAAGGAATGCGACTCTCTCGTTCTGTGCGGTCTTTCCAAGAAGCTCGTTTTTACAGTCACGGCTAACTATGTCCGCTAGAACCTCCACCGTAAGCCCCACCCTTTTTTCAAGAACCTCCGTCGTTATGCCAAGCTGCATGTCGATAATCTTCTGGAGCCTCTCCTTCTTGATTTCGAGCGGAATCTGGTTTTCATAGCGGGCGGCGGGTGTGCCCTCACGTGGATTGAAATAATACATGAAAGCGGAGTTGTACTTCACCTCCCTCATAAGCGAAACGGCCTGCTCAAAATCCTCCTCGGTCTCCCCGGGGAATCCGACGATGATGTCGGTGCTGATGGCGATGTCCGGCGCTGCTTCCCTTAACTTCTTTACGATCTCCAGATACTTGGCGCTGTCATAGTGACGATTCATGCGTTTTAACACCCTGTCGGAGCCCGCCTGCAGGGGCAGATGGATGTGATGGCACAGCTTCGGAATGTCCGCGAAGGCCGCGATGAGCTTGTCCGACAGGTCCTTCGGGTGGCTCGTCATGAAGCGGATG
>DGGQ01000022.1 GCA_002392275.1 Treponema sp. UBA3870 | reverse complement strand
ATTTACACAGACAAGGGCTACAACAACAAGGCTTCCCTCTGGTCACAGGAGCAGTGGGACGGTGCAAAGAAGGACGGAAAAGTATTCTGCTACTTCGGACCGGCTTGGTTCATCGACTTCTCTCTCGCTCCACAGGTTGGAGATGCTGAGACTGGATCTTATGGCGACTGGGCATTCTGCAAAGGACCACAGGGCTACTCATGGGGTGGAACTTGGATCTGCGCAGCTGCTGGAACAGACAACAAGACTCTCGTAAAGGACATCCTTGCTAAGTTGACAACTGATGACACAATCATGACTCGCATCGCAAAGGAAGAGGGTGACTTCACAAACAACGAGAAGGCTATGGAAGCAGTTGCTAACAGCGACTATGGTAACCCATTCCTTGGTGGACAGAACCACATCAGCTTCTTCCTGAAGTCTGCAAAGTCTATCGACAAGTCAACAATCTCTCCATACGATCAGGGTATGAACGAGGAGCTTCAGGCTGCTATGCACGACTACTTCAACGGAAAGGTTGATGAAGCCACAGCATGGGAGAACTTCTACACAGCAATCAAGGAAAAGTATCCTAACCTGACTAGATAATTAGCCAATGCTTTTTAGCACCCGTGGTTCGCCATGGGTGCTTTCGGGCAAGTAAAACAGCAGACAAAAAATATTTGCGTCTGCTGTTTTTTTTTCAGAATTTCCATTATTTCGGATAAAAAAGACCGTTATTAGGAAAATTTCGAATTAAAAACACGAGGATTGTATGTCGGAAAAAACAATAACAAAGTCTAAGAAAAAACATACAGTGCAATATGATAGATGGGGATACTTCTTTATTGCACCATTCTTCCTTATTTATCTGGTTTTCTCTCTCATTCCACTTGTAATGACATTTGTTAACACATTTGTCGAGCAGTACAATGTTGGTCTTGAAGTGGAGGGACCGAATTTCAAGGTTCCAACTTATTTCCAGGGACAGGAAAAATTTTATACATCTGATATAGAGGGTGTCCAGAATGCTTTGAATTCTCTCTCTGTTTCGGGAAATGTTGATGAGCAGACGGTTGCGACAGTAAGAAAAACAATTCTTAGCACCGCAAGCCTCATGGACACATCAAACGTGAATTTCAACTCCTCCTTTGACAAAATGGCCAAGGCGTATCTGGGCAAATCTCCAAAAGAGCTCACCGATGCGACAAAGGCATTCGTCGCAAACGAGGAATGGGGTTTAAGTGAAAAATATGGAAAGAACTATGACAGGGTTGTTTCAAATCTGGATAAACTTGCGTCCGAGGCGACCGTATCCGCTGTTGACGAGTCATTTACCGCAAAAGTAAAGAACAGTCTCGCTGACATCTCCGGTGTACCAACCAGATTTATGAAAGCCTTTAACAAGCTGGCAAAGTCTTCCATGGGCAAGTCCGCTGATTCTTTTGTTAAGAGTGCGAGTGATTTGGTCGGAAAGAAGGAATGGGCGTTGGCCAAAAACTTTAGAACGGTTTTTGAGAGCGACATCCTCAAGTACGGTTGGAACACAATTATCATGTGGATTATGGGATTCATTCCACAGATTGTAATCTCTCTGGTTCTTTCGGTATGGTTCACCAACACAGAACTTAAGCTCAAGTTCCAGCAGTTCTTCAAGACTGTTATCTACATGCCGAACCTTATCATGGCATCCGCTTTCTCAATGTTGTTCTTTACATTGTTCTCCGATGCCGGTCCAATCAACAGTATTTTCATAAAGCTCGGATGGATGGACGCTGAAAATCCACTCCGCTATATGCAGCACACTGGTTGGACAAGAACATTGGTTGCGGCTATGAACTTCCTCATGTGGTATGGTAACACAACCATCCTCTTGATGGCGGGTATCATGGGAATCGATGAAAGCCTGTTCGAGGCTGCCCGCATTGACGGTGCTTCTCCAACACAGGTATTCTTCAAGGTGACAATGCCGCTTTTGATGCCAATCTTCATCTACGTGTTCATCACGTCAATGATTGGTGGTATCCAGATGTTCGATGTTCCTCAGATTTTGTCAAACGGCGCGGGTACTCCAAACCGTACTACAATGACGTTGATTATGTACCTGAACAAAAACCTGTCCAGCAAGAACTATGGTGTTTCCGGTGCAATTTCTGTTATCCTGTTTGCTGTGACCGGTATACTCAGTTCTATCGTCTACAAGTCAAACATGAAGCAGTATCAGGGAAGGAGGTAATAAATAATGGACAACGTTGGTTACAAAAGTCAGGCCGCCAGCCTTACCATAAGAAGAACTCTGTGCTACATTGTTCTGGTCATTCTGGCATTTTTATCACTCTTTCCTTTCTTCATTTTGATTGTAAACGCCACACGTTCGCATGTGCAGATTCAGAATGGATTCTCGGCTCTTCCAGGCTCCTTCTTTGGAAAGAACTTGGTTAACCTGTTCAGCAACAAGAATATTCCAATTCTTCGCGCTCTGTTCAACTCAATCTATGTTTCTCTTGCGACGGCTGTGCTTACGACATACTTCTCTTCCATGACGGCATACGGTATCTATATGTACCGCTTCAAGGGAAGAAAGGGTGCGTTCACATTCATCATGGCGGTTATGATGGTTCCGACCCAGGTTTCAACACTTGGTTTCATCAAGCTCCTCACAACCCTGCACATGATGGACAACCTTGTTTCGCTCTATGTTCCTGCAATTGCGGCACCGGTCGTATTCTTCTATATCTATCAGGCTATGGAATCAACACTTCCGTACTCTATAGTTGAAGCGGCCCGCGTTGACGGATGCAACGAGTTTAGGACCTTCAATACGATAGTCATTCCAATGATGAAGCCATCCATTGCTGTTCAGGCAATCTTTAGCTTCGTAAGTTCTTGGAACAACTTCTTCGTTCCTGCCTTGGTCATCAGCTCAAAGGAGAAAAAGACAATCCCAATCTTGATTGCCCAGCTCCGTTCAGCCGATTACTCAAAGTTCGATCTTGGACAGGTCTACATGCAGATTTGTATTGCAATCGTTCCGTTGATTATTGTTTACCTTTTCCTTTCCAGAAACATTGTTTCCGGCGCAACAGCTGGTGGTGTGAAGGAATAAAAATTAAAGGCTTTCTTAGTTTTTGCTGCGAACTATACAATCCTTAATTTTCCGTCCCTCGATTTTCGGGGGGCGTTTTTTTATATTTTTAAAAGTTTTTGTTGTAAATTCAAAAATGCCATGTTAGAATTAAATTAAAGAATGTGGGTACTGTCGGAATTTTTTGTCGCTTAGTTTGCGTCGCACACGGGGAGACTGGAAAAAAAAGATTTCGGCGGCCACAAAAAAAACGGGAGAAGAAAAAATGGAAATTGCTGCATTGGTATGTGGTATTGTTTCAGTTGTAGGATGCTGGATTCCTAGCATGGGATGGATTGGTTCCATCTGTGGTGTAGTCGCTATCGTTCTCGGTGCGATTTCAATCAAGAAGAACCTGCCAAAGAAGAAGCTGGGAAAAATCGGTATGATTCTTGGTATCATTGGTTTGGCGCTTGGTATCATTATGACAATCGTTGCTGTGGCTTGCGTAGCTGCAGTTGGAAAAGGAATGATGGACGTACTTAACAGTCTCCAGTAATAGCGTCATCCTTTGGGATTGGGCCCCGGACCTGTGATAAAACTCGCACGCTGGGGTCCTTTTTTTTGTCCAATGCATTAGGCAAAATTCTGTGGCCATATTTCAGAAAAAATTCAACAAATTTTGAAATTCGTCCGATAGAATTTTTGAAGGTTGGATATTCCAGCCTAGGAGGTGCCTATGTATGCAAAGGATATTACATTGAACGCATCAACTTATAACACGGTTTTTTCATCCGCATCAGGAAGCCTGCATGTTCCGGTAAAGAATTCCGTTGCCCTGTACACACAGTTTGAGCACGTGAAGGGAACACCGGCAGAAAAAGGGGAGGCAGGAGTATCGGTAACTAGAATCCGTTTGCTTAACGCCCTGATTGATAAGTTGGTTTCCATGAAAAAGACTGTGCCGGAGACGGAGACTGTGGATGTTTCCGACAACTTTAGCCTGGACAGCATGATTTATACTTACCAAAAGCAAATTAAAACTTCTTTTGCCGCCTCGGGACCTGCGACTTATGGTCTGGCGGGGTTAATGCCTGAGCCAGGTGCTGTGCTTGATATTTCGGCATAAAATTGGGATGTGTTCGCATTTAAGGAGCCACTGGTTAGTAAAATCGGTGGTTCTTTAATTTTGTGGACTGATTCAAAAAAATCGGTTTCACCGCAGGATTTAGCTTATGGAATTTTTGAGAGAGAATCAGATTTCTATTATCAATTTTATACAGGGAATCTGTGCAATCATTATGCTTTTGACCTTGATTACAAAGAACATGTCCCGGTCACGCAAGATGGTCCTTTTTTTTCTGGAACTTTCCGCGCTTTGCCTTTTGATTGCGGTTGAATTTTCATATACATACCGTGGAACTCCTGGTCATTTTGCTTACATAGTTGTAAGGCTTTCAAAGATTCTGGACCATTTCTTTGCTCTTATGACCATATTTGTTTTCAATATTTACATGAAAGATGTTTTCCTGCATGAGGTTGGTCTAAAAAAAAGTCCCGTCCTGCTCAACATTGTGGATTTTATTTTTCTGCTCGGGATTAGCTGTCTGGTTGTAGCTGAATTCTTTGGTCTCTATTACAAAATCGATGAGACGAACAACTATGTCCGCCAGAACGGGAGAATTGTTTCGTATATAATTCCTTTCGTTTCGCTGTCTCTCCAGCTGGTGTGCCTAATCTACCACAGAAAAAAAATTCCGTGGAGAAATTTTCTTCCGTTGGTTCTTTTTATTGTTTTTCCGATGATTATGTCCGTGCTTCAATTTTTTGCTAACGGGCTTGCGCTTGGCTCTTTGTCAACGGTAGGAATGGTGATTGTCTTGTATGTGTTCGAGCTTCAGAATCTGAATTTGGCTGTCGAGCGGGCGCACCGTCTTGAGGTTGAAATGCTGGAGAGGTACAAAAAGGAGTTGGAGGAGACAGTAAGGATTCGGACTCGAGAGCTTCGTGTGGCAAACGAAAAGGCCGAGAATCTGCTTCTGAACATTCTTCCAAAAGAGGTTGCGAAGGAGCTGACAGAGCATCCCAACAGGGTGATTGCCCACAGGATTCCAAAGGCAACTGTTCTTTTCACCGATATTGTCGGATTCACAAAGATGAGCAGCGGAATGTCTGCTGACGAGACTGTTGCCATGCTGAACGAAATGTTCTCCCTGTTTGATGAGAGGGCGGAGCGAGAGGGCATTGAAAAAATCAAGACGATTGGAGATGCGTACATGGCGGTGGTCGGTCTTTCATCAAAATCAGTGAAAAACGGTGATGAGGCAAGGATGATTCGCTTTGCGCATGGACTTCTTGATGACGTTCGGACATTCAACGAGACTTTCCCGGTCAAATTGCAGATTCGTGTCGGAATCAACACGGGTGCGCTGGTTGCGGGTGTTATTGGAAAAACCAAGTTCATCTACGACATCTGGGGCGACACCGTTAACGTTGCAAGCCGCATGGAAAGCACTGGAGCGCCGATGAGAATCCATGTGTCCGAATCAACCTATGGCTATGTCAAAAATGATTTTGCATGGCAGGGACCGGTCCAGGTTGAGGTAAAGGGCAAGGGGCTTATGAACGGATACTTCCTGTAGGCTCTGGATTGGCTACTTGATTTCCCATCGGTTGCCTTTTCTGGAGAAGCGTTTTGCGTTCACCTCTATCAACCTTCCATCTTCGCCGCTGATTTTTACAACGGACGTTACAGGGTTCACTTCGATGACCTTGAAGTTTGTTCCATCATAGAAAAGACGCACACCCTCGTTCGGGAGATTCTTTTTTGCCTCGGCGTACCAGTCGTATTCGTAGCTAAGACAGCACAGAAGTCGTCCGCACTGTCCGCTGATTTTCATTGAGTTGAGGCTCAGGTTCTGTTCCTTTGCCATGCGTATGCTGACCGGGCGCAGTTTGTCGCTTATCTGATGGCAGCAGTATGGACGGCCACACACACCAAGTCCACCGGTAATCCGGCTTTCGTCCCTCACACCAATCTGGCGAAGTTCTATGCGCATTTTGAAAATCGAGACCAAATCTTTTACAAGCTCGCGGAAATCAACACGGTTGTCGCTGGAGAAAAAGAACAAAGCCTTCTGCTCGCCAACCAAAAAATGGACCGCAATCAGCTTCATGTCCAGCTTGTGCAGCTCCACCTTTTCACGGAAGATTTTGAACGCACGCTCCTCTTCTCCCGCAAGTTCCTTTGCCTGCTCCAAATCGTGTTCTGTTGCGTTTCTGGTGATTTTTACAATGTCCGATGGCTTTATCCCAATTGGCTGGTTGGCCTTTCCAAGGTTTTTCGCCAAATCTTCTCCGTAGCGAGTGGGAACAATCACATATCCACCTTCGGAAGGCTCCACATCGGTCGGGTATTCGGCGTATATGCCCTCGCAGGAATATTCGAGCTTCAGTTTGTAGAGTGTGTCCGAAAAAACAAAGGAACTGGAGTTGTAGGAACCGTTGTCGCTGTCCTCAAGTTCGGATATGTCCTCGTTTTCGTCGTATATGTCGTTTTCAAAAATGTCTGACATAAAATGCTCCTTTTTAATCTGAGTTCACAAATTTTGTTTCCTACGTTGCCATCAAGTCTACCAGAAGACCGTTGACTTCTTCAATCTTCGCAAGCATCTGGAGGGTTTCCGCGTGACTGTGCAGAAGCCACTGTGCCATTTCGTCAAGTTTCTGGTTGATTACCACAATCTGGGTCTGGGGGGCCATCTTTCTTCCCCTTTTTGGAGCCCTCGTGTGATGAACCACATTGAAATTGTTTTTGACAATGTATTTCATAAACTGGCTGACCTTTTTGCGGTAGTCGGCGAATACATCCGGCATCTGGGATGACTTTAGTTTTTCGGCTGCAATGTCGGCTGCGTCCTTTAGATAGACAACCGCCTCCTCCATGCTCATTCCGGCAATCTCCGGTGGAAGACCTTCCGAAATCAGCTGGTGCTCCGCCTGTGCCTTTTCAAATGCAGAGGAAAAAATAGACTTCTTGGGCTTCTCGGTTTTGTTTTTCTTTTGAGCCTGCCTGGCTGCCTCGTTTGCTGTCGCCTGTGCCGCGTTAAAATAAAGCCCGGAGTTTAATGCGTCAACACCTTCCATTTATTTTCTCTTGCCGTCCGACCCGCCAGAGCGCTCCCTCATTGCGGAAATGTTCTGGGTGACATCGTGGCTGAACATTGTGTTGTCCAGTGAAATATGTATGTTCTGTAGGATTGAGCGAGATGATATTGCCTGTGTGTCCTGCCATGAACTTACGGATTCCTCGTAAAGTGCCTCGTCCGAAAGCGAGATGCAGTGTCCGTGAAGTATGACATTTTCATCAGCCTGGAGACTGTGGGTCTGCACATCACCAATCACGGCGCAGGTCGAAAGCAGCTTGATGGATTCTGGGGCGACGATGTTCCCCTTGACAATGCCACCGACCGTGACCGATTTTGCGGTAATGTTCCCGTTGATTCTGGCGTTCCTTCCGACAATGACGTTTCCGGTGGTCTCCAGATTTCCGTCAAGGTCTCCGTCTATGCTCATAAATCCGTTAATCTTCATGTCGCCGCGGATTGTGGAGCCTCTACCTATGATACTGTTGATTGAACTTTCGTCGTTAAATATTGCCATCTACTTTATGTTTATATATTTCGCTGGGTCCACAACATCGGAACCGATATGGACTTCATAGTGAAGGTGAGGTCCTGTCGAGTTACCAGTGTTTCCGATTGTTCCAATCACATCGCCCTGGGAAACCTGGTCTCCCTTCTGCACGCGGATTGTGCTCATGTGTGCGTAGCGTGTGTAGATTCCGTGGTTGTGCTTGATGATTACATAGTTTCCGTAACCCTTGGCATCATATCCAGTTGCGGCCACCTGACCGTTTGCCGTCGCCACAATTCCGTCGCCGCTTCGGTATGTGCTGAGGTCGATTCCCTTGTGGATGTACCAGAGCCCTGTCATCGGGTTGATGTTCTGTCCGAACGGGAATGAGACGTGCCCAATTCCGTTTTTGATTGGCCAGATGCTTGGAATGTCATTGAAAAGTTCCTTCTGGCTTTCAAGCATTTTTCCAATCTGCTCCACCGGCTGCACGGAGCTTTCAAGGTATGTCATCAGCTGGTTGATGTCCGCAGTCTCTTTAAGCGCGCCGGATGCCAAATCCTGTGTCTCGAAAAGGGACGCAAGGTCGCTGTTGCTTGTTGTTGATTTTGATATGTTCTCGTTCTGGTTGATTCCAAGAAGGGAGAGGGTCTGGTTGAGCGATGACTGGAAACGTTTCGCAACCTGGAGGAGGGCGTTGTTTTCATCCCTGAGTTCATCAAGGCTTGCCAGTGTCTCCTTGTTTTCTTCATGGAGTCTGCTGAGTTCCACTCCGGAGCCTGTATTTTTTTTAGAGAATGGAACAAAAGTAAGCACGACACCCGCAATCACCACGATTCCAATGATTATGGCGAAAGCGTTTGTGCGGATGTTGAATACCTTCCCGTAGGTATGCGGAACTACCATGATTGTGAGCTTCTGGTTGCCAGATTTGAAAAGACGGGCTATCCCACGACCCATCGCGGCAAAAATTGAGCCTACACCCTTTGCTGAACGTGAAAAAATAGTGTTGTTTTGTTTTTTATAACGACGTGTGTGTCCCACAAAAATTCCCCCAGACATCAATCTACTTATTATAACACAGTAACAATATCACTGTCAAATTACAATGTTGTTATTTGACATATTTTTAAAAAATTAAAAATTTGACTTCAAAGAATTCCTATGTTATCTTTATCGGAGTGGATGCCTTGAAGACTTAGGGAATCGCTGATAAATACGGGAAGCATTAATCAACGGTTTCCGGCAATTTCTCGTGATTCTTTATACCGGAAGGAATTACTACGAACTTGTAGATTTTTATGGTCTTTTGGCTTGGGACTTTTTGGAATTCATTGGGAAGATTGGAATGATTTTTTCAATGGGATGGGATTCCAAAAAGGCGATTCAGTATTTGTCTCTAAGATGTGTGCCTCTAAGAACGAAGGTTTTTGGGGGTACTTTATATTTGCCAAAATCCTGTCCTTCTGGCGTTTGTTTTTTTGTGAAAGGATGTAAGCGATGCAGTTTTTTGATACCCATGCCCACATAGGCTTGATTTATGATGACGCAATCAGCCAGTTCAAAGTTATCCAGCAGGCCAAGCTTGCGGGGGTGACTCGTATAATCAGCATAAACAACGGTCTGCATGATTTTAAAAAGGAGTACGCCGCTCTGAAGACAACCAAGGGAATCTACCATGCGGTTGGTGTTAGTCCATCGGAGGTTGTCACGCCGGGGAGGGACTGGCTTTCGGTAATCCAGGAGAGCGTCAAGCTGCCGAATGTGGTTGCCATAGGCGAGACCGGGCTGGACTATTCCCTCAAAAAGGACGACAAGGACCGCTTCCTCAGAAACGAGAACGGGCACAGGATAATGAAGTTCGGCGACAAAAAAAGCCAGATTGAACTTTTCATAACCCAGCTGGAGCTTGCGCACAAATATTCGCTCCCGGTAATTATCCACAACAGGGATGCGGGGCAGGACATTTTCGATATCCTCAAGACACGTATTCCGGAAAAGGGCGCGATTTTCCACTGCTACAGCGAGGATGCCGCCTATGCAAAAAAGTGTCTGGATGCTGGAATGAATGTCTACTTTTCGTTCGCCGGAAATCTTACATACAGGAACGCACGCAACCTTCACGAGACCGTAATGTGTGTTCCGCATGACCGTATACTGATAGAGACAGAAAGTCCGTTCATGGCTCCCGCTGAATATCAGAAGCC
This sequence comes from Treponema sp. UBA3870, assembly GCA_002392275.1. Classification (GTDB taxonomy): domain Bacteria; phylum Spirochaetota; class Spirochaetia; order Treponematales; family Treponemataceae; genus Treponema_D. The sequence goes on along the minus strand of DGGQ01000022.1, from coordinate 20,221 downwards.
CGGGAAAAAAGTTCGCGCCATGCCTGCGTATCTGGTTTCGACAGCAAAGTTCATGGCCGAGATGCTGGACATGGATTTGGAAAAACTTAGCGAGCAGCTCTGGACCAATTCCTGCCGGATTTTCAATCTGCCGGAGTAGAAGCGATGGAACTCTATCACCCTGTAAGGATTGGAAATCTGGAGCTGGAGGGAAATCTGTTTCTTGCTCCGATAGCGGGTTACAGCGACTGTGCCTTCCGTTCGCTCTGTGTCGAGCAGGGGGCTTCTTATTGCACTACCGAGATGGTTTCGGCTGAGGCCTTGACACGTGGCTCAGAAAAGACCCAGGACCTTATGGAGAAGGCTCCGAACGAAAAGAAGTATGCCGTCCAGATTTTTGGTGGAAACGCCGATGTCATGTCGCGGTCGGTGGAGCTTGTGCTTTCGCGTTCTGAATGTACGTCGATTGACATCAACGGTGGATGCCCTGTTCCAAAAATCGTGAAGTCGGGCGCGGGCAGCATGTTGACGAGGGAGCCGGAGCGTCTTTACGCGATTGTCTCGGCGGTGAAAAAGGCTTCGGTGGATTATACGGAAAAACACCCGGAGCGCGGGGAGGTCCCTGTTACGGTCAAAATCCGTAGCGGCTGGGATTCAGCCCACCTGACATGGAAGGAGGCTGCACAGGCTGCTATCGATGCGGGTGCGGATGCAATAACAATCCACGCAAGGACAAGGGCGCAGGGCTACGAGGGCAAGGCGGACTGGAACATACAGAGGCAGCTTGTTGATTTTGTTGCAGGCAGGATACCTGTTTTTGGAAGCGGGGATGCGAACAGTCCGGAGACAGCAAAAAAAATGCTTGAGGAGACCGGGGTTGACGGTGTTATGTTCGCGCGTGGTGCGATGGGGGACCCATTTTTATTTAAAAGGACCATACAATTCCTAAAATACGGAGAATATAATGCCGAAACTGTAAAAGAGAGACTGGATGCTGGGTTCAGGGAGCTGAATCTGAATGTCCAGAAAAAAGGCGAGAGGGCCGCCTGCCTGTATATGCGTAAAAAATTCTGTGCATACAGTTCGGGAATCCGTGGTGGGGCAAGACTTAGACAGCAGGTTGTTTCTGCGGAATCGGTGGATGACTACCATAAAATTTTTGACGGATATCTTGGCGGACTTTGAATTTTAAAACTGTAACGAGGGATTTAAACTATGTCGTTTTTTAAAAATATTTCAGATTTCTTTCAGTCAATCTTCATGGCATCTTCGCCGGAGGTAAAACAGAAGCAGGCCCTCAAAAAACTTGCGTCTGATTTGAAAAACACGGACCCGCAAATCTACAGGGACGGTTCTGTTCTTCCCCCCTTTGCTGACGCGCTCAAAATTATGTTTGAAAATACCAAGCCGATTATGGACATACTTTCTGACACAATCTGCACGACGGATTTGGAGAGAAACCACCGTTTCACCGAGCAGCTTCTTTTGACAGGATTTCCGGAGGAGATTCAGGAGATACTTCTTTCGCTGACCTATGAAAAACGTAAGGAAAAGGCAAGAGAGGCCGAGTCGATTTCCAGATTCTTTGAGTCGGAGCACAGGCAGCTTGAAAAGGCAATCAAATACCTCAACACACCGGAGTTCTCAAAAATCGATGCGGTTCTGGACAATATAAAGCAGCTCTACGATGTCTGCAAATTTCCATACATCACCGCGCTCAGAATTTTTGATCACGACTATGTTTCCGGGGCCACGCCACATTTCCAGGCAGCACCGATGGAACTTCTTGAGTCCCAGGTTGAGGAGCTTTACTATGTCACTTCGGGCATGGCCATATCAAAATCCTCATGTAACGCAATCTGTGCGCTCCAGCAGCTTAGAACCAACGGTCCAGTGTCCGAGGAATATTCCGAAAGGATTGCGGGGCACCTGAAAAAAATACAGTCGGTGGTCCACCAGGTATTCTCGACACAAAATCTGCGCGCTCTCATCCAGCTTTCAAAAAAGGATCCGAGCTACGAACCAAAGAAGGCAATCTACAGGGAGGAGTCCAGAAGAAAGTACGCAGAATTTTTGGAGCAGCATTTCCAGGTTGATGGCCAGCGTCTTAAGGGAGAACTTCAGGACGAGACAATCAGCAACGAGCTTCACCAGCTGTTTAACAACTCCAGTCTCCTGCCTTTGGTTGGCTACAATTTTGAGCTTAACAATCTGCTTGTCCAGAGCACACCGACCGCTTTCCAGTTTGTTATGCCGATGCAGATTTTGAAGAGCTTTATCGCCACGTACTACACCGAGCATGTCAAGCCGCTTTTGAACGACATTGTTATTGAAGGATATTTCTCGAATCCCGCGTACAAGAGTGAATTTTCGTCCTATGTCTATGCCTTGAACGAGACCAGCGAACGCATTTCATATTTTGAAAAGAAATTCCAGCGCGGCGAGGAGTTTGATGAGTCTCTCATCACCAGTCTGATTAAGGACAGCCACAAGGACAACATTTTCGTGGGGCGCCTCAAGGAGCTGATTGAAAAAATCAACAAGACTGCCAAGGATTTAATCCAGAACGAGGTCGGAAGCGTTTTCCATGTCTACAAAATCTGTGGCGACATTCTTGTTGAGACAAAGAAGGCCCATTCGGATGCGATTGAAAATCTTAAGGTACTCATGCTGTCGTCAAGGAACCAGCTGAACACCGAAACACTTGAAAAACAGTATCCTTTGTGGTCCATTTTCCTTGAAATTATGAGGAATTATGTTATCATAACGAATGTGGAGAAAAAGTAGCTCGGTTGAGATAGGGAAACACAGAATAATCCGAAAGCGGGTAGCATACCCTGTATGCTCATTCAGTGTTAACAATAACATAGAACTATAGGGCATCTCCAAAAACTGAAGTTTTTAGAGCTTGCTTATAAAAAATATTTAAAAAGGTTCCCCGATGACTTGAAACGAAGGAATCTTGTATGTAAAAATATATAGTCGGTAGCCTAGTGCTAGGGAGTGGATATGGACCAAGACAGTCCGGCTGATGCTGTCGAAATTGTTGGTATGGCAAGAGTGGAAGACGGTGCGGGTGAAAAACATTTAGATTCCTCAAAAACTGTTGAGCAGTATGAAAAGCAGATTTACGATCTGCAGCAGATGCTGGAAATCTCACGTTCGCTCTGTTCTACATTCGAGCTTGACAAGTTGATAGAGTCCATAATCTACATCACCATGGCCCAGATGAGGGCTTTGGCCGCCGGTGTCTTCATATTGAATGCGGAGGATGCTGACGCTTTTTATCTTGGCAACAACTACAGCGGATTTGAGCTGGATGCTTCACTGAACTATGCCATCAATGCCGACTCAAAGGTGGTCGAAATCCTGTCCACATCGCAGGACCGGGTTTATACGACAGATGACTTGAAGGAGCTTTTGCCAAAATCCGAAGAAAAAAATTTGGCCGTGCTTGAGAGTCTACGTCCCACATTGATAATCCCGCTGATTGCAAAAAACCATCTGAATGGAATCCTCCTTCTGGGGGAGAGGATTGGTGTGGACACAAGCAGTTTTGATTCCTACGAGATTGAGGAAATCTGCATAATAGCGTCGCTGGCTTCGGTCGCAATAAACAATGCGTTCCTTGTTGAACAGTCCTCCACCGACATGATGACAAAGCTCAAGCTCAAATACTATTTCTTCAATACATTGCGCGAAAAACTGGATATTGCCGCCGTCGATGGAACAAACATAGCCATACTGATGTTCGACATAGATTTTTTCAAGTCATTCAACGACACTTATGGACATGCCTGCGGGGATTATGTTCTTAAGGAAGTCGCCAAGCTCATAAAGGACAGCATTAGGGCGGGGGACCTTGCGTCAAGATACGGCGGAGAGGAATTTACGGTCATGCTGGACAACACAAATGCGGACGAGGCTGTTGTTGTCGGTGAAAGAATCCGCAAAAACATTGAGACCCACGACTTTTTCTACGAAGGCAAGCACATGCACGTCACAATATCCGTTGGTGTGGCAATCTACGACAAGGAGAAAAATCCGGTGGCGTCCGAAAAAATCCTTGTTGAGCAGGCGGACAAGGGGCTTTACAGCTCCAAGCGGAACGGAAGAAACAGAGTCACCCTTATGACACCGGAGCTGATAAAAAATCTGGCTTAGCTATGTCGTTTATAAGAAAACCTTTCAAATACGCCTACTACAATATTACTCTCTGGCTAATCTGCATTAACGTTTCTGTCTATGGACTCATGTTTGTCTGTCGGAAAATTTCGGGCATTGATTTGACCAACATTCTTGGGCTCAGCCTTTACTGTACGGTCGGTCAGCATTTCTGGTGGCAGCCAATCAGCTATATGTTTGTCCACAGCGGATTCCTGCACCTTCTTCTGAACATGCTTGCACTCTTTTTCTTTGGATTTCCTACCGAAAAAGTTATAGGGAGTAAAGAATTTATCCTGCTCTACGCTCTGTGCGGAGTTCTGGTTGGATTTGGTTCGCTTGGTGTGGTCTATCTTTCGCTAAGGCTGACGGGAAACGTGTTGTACTATCTGGTTCCGCTTGTCGGGGCGAGTGGCGCAATCTATTCCGTTCTGCTGACTTACGCGGTGTGCTATCCCAAGTCCAAAATCTTTATCTGGGGAATCATTCCGGTTCCTGCTCCGTTACTAATCTTGATTTACTTTGTTGTAGAGTTTGTGGCACAGATATGGGGAAGCTCCAATGTCGCACATTACGCGCATCTTTTGGGCTTCCTCTTTGCGTGGCTGTATCTTGTGATTAGAATGAGGATAAATCCAATAAAGGTATGGAAAGACGCTTACAGACGGCACTAAAAAAATCGGGTCTCCTGTTGATTGCGGCCCTTGTGTGGATTCCGGCGACTGTTTTTGCCCAGCAGCCGTCTCAGAAGGATTTAATCAGAATACAGATTTGGGCGGAGCTTGATGCTTTTCCCGGAAAATTTGACGATGAAAATTCTGGTGAAAATTCGGAAACAGGGAGTGACAGCGGCGAAAAAAAGTACGATAATATAGAAAAGGATAGTCCTGATTCGCGGGGGGATGGCGAGCAGGATAAGACTTCCGGTGGCAATAAAAAATTTGTTGATTCGGCGGAGTCAAGGGACATTTCGATTTTCATGTTCGCAATCAACCGGGCAAAGGAAATCAGCCCCTATCTTTTGAATGGAATGCTCAACGGGTGGGAATTTGAGTATGTACCTTATGATAAAACCCGCCAGGTTCCAGAATTTTTTGAGCTGACCGAAATTGAACCGTTCAATCCCAACGTAAACCGAATCTCATACAAAGAGCCAGAGCCGATGGGCGACCGTCTGGTTTGCTGGGTCGAGTGCGAGAGAACTGAAGTCCAGAAGCTTTCTTATGAACGCTGGAAGTCAATCACCCATCCACGTATAAAGGGACATGGGGAGGCTCCTGTTGAAGATGGATTTGACGGCATTCAGGCGGCATGCGAGGCGGCTGTAAAAAACGCAGTGAGGGAATACTGGCGCACTATGGTAAAGAACAAACCAAAAGAAATTTTGGGCCGGGTGTTACTTATTCAGGATCCGCGTATTTACATATATGAAGGCCAATATGTTGTTGACCTTGATTTTTTTGTAGAAACTGCTAAAATAGTTAGTTACAGTTACTATTGAAGTTCCATTAGGAGGAGATAATATGAAAAAGCTTGTAGCCCTTTGTACAATTGCACTGATTGCTATTGGGGCAGTCTTTGCACAGACCAGCACACAGGATGCCGCTGCTCCAAAGGTAGACATTTCTACCGTGGTTCGTCAGATTGATGATGAATATACCGAGTTTCATCCAACCGCAAGCAATGTTGATTTGAGCCTTGAGTATACTCCCTTGACTGGTGAGGTTTTCATCTACTATACATGTATGGCAGCCAGCTTTGACCAGGGTGAGGCTATGAACACTTTTGACGCTATCCTTGAAAATTTTGCCAAGGAGAACCAGTTCACAACCAAGCCAGTCTTTGTTAGAAAGGACAGAACCCGCTGGTACAAGGATGAGAGGGGACTGAGGATGGTCGAGTTCAGGAGGTGTGTCCGCTTCGACCGCCGCTAGTACACTGAGTAATTATTGGGGGCCGCCGTGGGGTGGTTCCCATTTATAAAATTCCTTAGATTGGATTCCCGTGTTTTTTTATGGCACGGGATTTGTTTGTTTTTATTGACTCTTTATAGATTATTGGAAAAATGACGGACATTAAGAATCTTCACCCGCTGGAAATCAAGGTACTTTTGAAGTATGGAAAGGATGACAAGCTGACATCGGAGCGTCTCCAGAAAGAGCTTGGATACAAGGAAGGACACGCTAACCAGGCATTCAGTTGGCTTGGTGGCAAGGGGCTTTTGAAAGAAGTCTCCAGAGTCCCCCACACATATTACGAGATTAGCGACTACGGAAAGGCTCTCGCGAAAAACGGAAGCGTTGAAGTCCGCATCATAAATTTTTTGAAAGAAAAGGGTGCGCACCAGCTGCCGGAAATTTCATCCGCTCTTGGAATTGAGGGAAAGGACGTGGGTTCCGCGTTCGGCTCAATGAAAAAGGACGGGCTTGTAAAAATGGACGGTGGCAAGGCTGAGTATACTGGTGCCGCTCTCCCGGAACGCTTTGAGATTGCCGACGCCATAATCAAAAAGGCTGCCACAAAAGACAACGGACTTCTGGAGTCAACCGAGCTTTCGGAAAAAGAAAATGAAGTCATCGCGACTCTTACAAAAAAACGTGGCATCAGCGACACAGCTTTCCGCACAATCGAGCGTGAGACTGTCACATACCAGCTGACTGGAGATTTTGAACAGGTCGTCCAGTCACTTAAATCTGCCGGAATCACTGGAAATGAAATCGGTGAAGTAACCCCGGCCATGCTTGCGAGCGGGGACTGGAGAAAGGGAACCTTCCGTGGATACAACATCAACATTCCTCCTGCAAGAATCATTCCGGGGCGCACAAATCCGTATGTCCAGTTCCTTGAAAGCGTAAAGGACAAGCTCTGCGCACTCGGATTCCAAGAATTTGACGGACCGCTTGTTGAGACCGAGTTCTGGAACGGTGACGCGCTTTTTATGCCCCAGTTCCATGCCGCAAGGGACATCCATGATGTCTACAGAATCAAGAACCCGACACACGCAAAATTTATTGAGGAGCCATACCTTACGAATGTTGCGAACGTGCACAAAAACGGAGGAAATTCCGGAAGCCGTGGTTGGAACTATGAGTTTGACAACGAGTTTACCCGCCGCCTGATTATGAGGAGCCAGGGAACCGTTCTTTCAGCCCATCAGCTCCACAAAGCGGAGATTCCGGGAAAATATTTTGGAATCGCACGATGCTTCCGCTATGACAAAGTTGATGCGACACACTTGAGCGACTTTTATCAGACAGAGGGAATCGTTCTTGGAGAAAATGTCAACCTGAAGACCCTCCTTGGATTCCTTGAAATGTTTGCCGTTGAGATTGCGGGAGCGACCGACGTTAAATATGTGCCTGGATATTTCCCGTTCACGGAGCCTTCAATCGAAGTACACATAAAGCATCCGAAGCTTGGCTGGTTCGAGCTTGGTGGTTCTGGAATCTTCCGCCCCGAGGTCACAAAGGCAATGGGAGTGGATGTTCCTGTCGCCGCATGGGGAATAGGAATTGACCGCATGGCTTTGATGGCATTGGGCTTGAACGACCTCCGCGAATTGTTCTGCGAGGATGTTGAAAGAGTCCGCCTTAGAAAAGCAAGATTCTAGAAATTAAAGAAACATTGAAGACCGTCACACAATCTGATTCGGTGGTGTGGCGGTTAATTTTTTTTCTTCGCCGTAGCAGATTTCGAATCCCTTGTACAGGCTTAAAAATCCTTGTTTGTCGCCCACGCCTAGAGTGGAAAAAATAAACTTGAGCCTGTTTTTTACTGAGCCGAGTGCCATTTTGTAGTCCACGGCAATGCTCATATATTTTTCACCGTTCAAAATCATGCGGAGCCATTCTGAATCACGCTTTGTCAAATCCGGGTACTTCGAAATGTCCAGAAGATTTTCTTTTTCCTTTTTTTCGTAAGTGTCGTGTGTATAAATCTGTATGAAAAAAACGATCGAAGAAATTACGAGAGCCATGCCGAGCTTGTCCAAGAATGTGTCGATGAAAAATTTTATTCCGAACCTGAGCATGGTCAGATTGAGCGCAATGTAGAGGACTGATGCGATTATTATTTTGATTTTTTTATTTTCCTTGAATGAACCGCGTGCATATAAAGTTGCAAGAGCAAGAAAAAACATGGGAACTGCGATAGGGCTTTTGGGATCAAGGATAAAAACCGTAGTGCTGTACAAAAATGAAAGCATTGAAAAAATCCCGATTCTTGTCGGAAAGAAAAATGCAATCAAAAATCCGAAAGCAAAAAAAGTGTTCGCAATCACCGGGATTAACATCTTAGAATTTGTTATGGTTGAAAATCCGTTTGTCAAAAAAATGCAAACATTTGCAACGGTCAAGGCAATCATCATGGCTATAGAAAAAATTCTGAAAAACAACAATGTCTGCTTTGAATACAACTTCATGATTTTGCCCTTTTTTTTTACTCCTGCGTAATGGTCTCAGTTTTTTCTTGTTCAGTTTTTGTCGCTTCTTTTTTTTCAGGTTCCGCATTTTCTTCCGGCGCGAGTTTTGTGCTGAAATATGCCAAAGCGGCTCCTGCAAGAAGACAGACAGCGGAACCAACGGCAGTCCATGGTGTCGCAAAATTGAATCCAGGGAAAATGTTTACGGCTGACGCACAGATAAGACCAAAGATTACCGCGTAAGTCTGATTCGGAATTTTTTTCAGAAGCCAGGCAATCAGTTTTGCACCGCTCAAAAGTCCAATCAAAACACCGATTCCGTTTGGAAGCAGCAGGAATACCGCCTTGAAAAAAAGCTGGGTGTCTCCGCCGAAAAGAGACGGAAAAAGCAGGGAAATACTTTTCATAACGATTGTGTAGACACCCATAATCAGCATGAGGAGCGACCCGGAGATGCCCGGAATAATCATGGCGACCGCACCAATCAGACCGGCGGCAAAAATGCGGATTGTCAGCGGAAAAGTCTGGACGGGAAGATCCGCGCTCATGTCGGGGGTTCCAAGCACGCCCTCAAGATGACCAAGGTAAATCAAAAGAGCGAAACCAGCAATCGCACAAATTACAATCGCAATGATTTTTCCGGCACTGAATTTTTCGCCTTCTTTTTTTGCAACCATGTATTTGAAAAGCATGGGGATGCTTCCAAGAATCAGACCCATGAAAAAGTAGTTTGTCTGGAGCGGAAATTTTTCGTAGACAATTGTGATTAGCTTTGAAAAGACCAGAACGCCACCCAACATTCCAATGACCAGAGGAAAAACGAAGCGCCTGTTCTTCCAGAGCTTTTTGAAATTCAGCGTGATTGCGTTAACAAATTTGTCGTAAATGTTGAAGACGACCGCAAGTGTTCCGCCGGAAACACCCGGAATAACGTTCGCCATACCGATTGCAAGACCAGTTAAAAAAGTTCTTATTATATGTATCATAGCCTGTCCTTTTGAATTGAAAAACTCTACCATAAATAAAGTAAAATTTCTACCGCCTGCGTTTTATTGGATTCCGCGCCTGGTATTTTGAAAGCTCCGTCTCAATTTCCTCTCGCGGGTGATTTTCGCCGCTGTTGATTCCGGGACATGTTTTGCTTTCTTCGTTCCATGCGTTCTGGTCTTCCAAAACTTTTGTCCAAAAAGGATAAGTCCGGCATTGAACTGGACGCGCTTCATAGGCTTCGCAACCCTTGTTCCAGAAAATACATTCCATGTTTCTTTTTTCACGCAGCGAAAGATATTCAAATCCGTCGTCGCTTTCAACCCATCGGCAGTACATGAGGATAAATTGTTCGCATGTTACGTCCGCCCATTTTGCAAGCCGGTCCAAATCCTTGTTGTCCATGAGCACCACACCGGGAAATCCTCTGCAACAAAAAGAGCATTGCATGCACGAAAACTTTAGTCCGCCTTCATAAAATTTTTTCTCTGCTTCTGTTGATGATGTTGATTCAGTTCCGTTCATTTTGATTCCAGCCTCTTGTAATTATCGACCTGCTGCTGAAGAAACTCGGTCCACGGTTTTGCGTCCTTCATTTCACAGAAAGTGTCGAAGTCAATTTTTGAAAAATATGGTTTGAGCAAAAGCCTGATGCAGTCCTTGGAGATTTTCAGTATTTCGTTTGTCTCCTCGATTGATTCTGAATTCTCTTCGCCCATAAAACTTGATTCAAAATTTTCCTTGGATTTTTTTTCAATAAAGTTCAGCTGAGGATTGCTGTCCGAATCTTTGAGCACGCTGATTTTTTTTACGTTCCCGTTTTTATCCGTTTCTATGTGCCTTATCTCGCGGAAAAAAGTGCTGTATTCAAAAACAGGTTGGCTGGTGTACTCCGGTTTTAAATTCGTTACGATTACGGCATCTTTGTTTGTGCCCTGATAATTAAGATGCAGATTTTTAAAATCAATACCGCGCTGATATTTTATCTTGCAGTCCAAAATCAATATGGCTTCATCATACCCGGGTGAGGTAAACAGTTTTCCGCCGGTTTCGTTGAGTTTTTCGCGCACACGGATTGTTGAAGTCTTCGTGTATTCTTTGTAGCCGACTTTTAAAATATCAACCGAGCTTTGTGAATTGAACACAAGATTTTCAAGCAGATGGATTTTGCTCTGGAGATTTTCTTCATTCGATTTTTGATTTGCGACCAGATTTTTCAGTTCTTGAATTTCCGTATGCTGATTTTCAATTGTTATTTGGCTTTCGTCATCGCTCTTTCTAATCAGTTCACGGATGCGGGGTCGCCAGATAAGAGTTAGAGGAGCAGAAAAGAGTGCACACGTCAGCGAAGAAATTATTATCGAAGCAGTTCGGAAAGGAAGCCTGCATGAAATAAAAATCACAAGAACCATGCCGGAAAACAAAACGACGCTTGAAAGAACCGCCGCAAAAAGTGAGCCGAGTGATTTTACAGGAGAAAAAAGAATCCTAAAAAATTTTCTGCCAAGTTTTTTTTCATCTGCCATGATAAATCATTCCTTTTTAATTTTTGTTTTTACCAGTGACCGGATGCACCGCCACCGCCAAATGAACCGCCTCCACCACCAAATGAACTACCACCGCTGTACGAACTTCTGCTATAGCTGCTTCTGGAACTCCCTCCGCTGTGATATGAACCAGATGACGAAGATATGTGTGATTTATTAAAAATATTTGATATAAGTATGATTAGAAAAATAATGAATATAGTCGGCAAAATCAATATGAGAGCGATGAAAAAAATATTTGGTTCTTCCGCGTCTTTTAATTCCCCAAAAGAAATCAGCGAGTCGTCCGATGTGATTATGCCGGCCATATTTTTTACAGCCTCAACTATGCCGTCACCATATTTCCCGACTTGGAATTTTGGTACAAGAATGTTGTTGATGATTCTCGAACATTTTGCATCGGTGAGGACTGTTTCTGTTCCATAACCTGTCTCTATTCGGAGAGCGTGTTCTTCCATCGAGGCGACAAGTAATGCTCCGTTATCAACACCCTTTTGTCCGAGCTTCCATTTTTCTGCATGACGAATTGAAAACTCTTCTATCGAATTTCCGTCCAAACTATCCACTGTGAGAACTGCAATTTGAACTCCGGTGGTTGAATCAAGAGTCCTTAAAAAATCATCAAGCTCTCCATATTGATTTTGGTCAAGTAATTTCGCAACATCAATAACTGGACAAGTTAAATTATAAAGTCCCGTTTTGTCTTTAGTGTACTCCGCTAGATAAAATGAAATTGATTCGGAAGATTTTGCGTAAGGGGACGTGAAACCATCTTCAGGATTTTCGTTTGTTTGTTGACTGCTATCCGTCGTGCGAACAATTGCGGTCTGAGTTTTGTCTGTTGATTTTTCCGGTTTCCTATTTACAATTGCCGCTATCAAAAGGAGTGGGCCAAAAACTGCTGTAAAAATCAAAACAATTTTGAGTCCGCTCTGGAGAGATTGTTTTAACACACCCCCAGTTGCAATTTTCGTTTTTGTTGATGTCGTTTGTACTGTTGAGGTTTGTGTCGAGCGATTTTTTTTAGGTGATTTTGCTTGATTTCTTTTTTTTGATGATTTCTTTTTTTGGGCCATAGGAACTCCTTAAAATTTTTTACCAGTGACCGGATGCACCGCCACCGCCAAATGAACCGCCGCCACCGCTGAAGATGTCTCCGAGAAAACTGCCGCCTCTGGATGAAGAGTGCCCAAAAATAGGAAAAATAAATTTAGACATACCCAAAAAAACAAATAACAATATACCGATGATGATGTATAAAGTTGAATCCGATTTTGGTGATTCCCTGTCGACTTCTTTAGAAATCAGTGACTCGTCCGACGTAATTATGCCGGCCATGCTCTTTACGGCTTCAACAATTCCTTCTCCGTATTTTTCACTCCGAAATTTTGGTATGAGTATGTTGTTGATTATTCGTGAGCATTTTGCGTCAGTGAGTGCAGCCTCTGTTCCATAACCTGTCTCGATACGGAGATCGTGTTCTTCCATTGCCGCGACAAGTAATGCTCCGTTGTCAACACCTTTTTGTCCGAGCTTCCATTTTTCTGCATGGCGTATTGAAAATGCTTCTATTGATTCTCCATTAAGGCTATCAACTGTGAGGACTGCAATTTGTACGCCGCTGTTTTTATCAAGATTTCTTAAAAAACTGTCAAGCTCATTGTACTGTGACTTGTTCAACAAATTTGCGGTATCAACAACAGGACCGGTCAAGTCGTAAAGATTGTCCTGACCCTTGCTGTATTTTGTTGGTCCCTTGGATGGAACGGAGCGAGACTGAGTTGTTTTCGCAGGTTTGTTGTCAAGTTTTTTGTATACTTTGATGCCAGCAAAAATTATAAGAGCTACGATTATTAATTTAAAAATCTGTCCTAGACATGATTTTTCGCTTTTTCTTTTGGACATGTCTATTCCTTTAGGATAACAAGGCTGTCGGATAACTCGTTAGGATTCTCCGAGTCTGGAACATCTGTCGGGAAATTTTTTGCAAACACTGTCCCGCATTTTTCAATCGCCATTAAAAATCCGTCCTTCACAGATTTTTTTGCAATGCTAGCGGCAACCTCGTCGGCAATCTGTTTCCACAAGTCATCTTCGATTTTGTCGTTCAAACCTTTGTCCGCAATAATCCGCACTTCATGTTCAAAGTACGAAACAAAAATCAATATGCCTGTGTGCTCTCTCGTGCAGTATACTCCGCTTTCGGTAAAATAACGCATGGCCCGGTTTGTGACTGCTTTTTCTTTTACATGGTTCGGAATGATGTGGGAGTCAATCCAAGGGATGTTGTAAAGAAGATACAGTCCCGCGATGACGATTCCACAGACTATAATGTAAAAGGCGACAAGGTACCATGGTTTTACGTTCCAGAATATTCTTCCGAGCCAGTCGTAAATATTGTTCGCCATCGGGAAAAGTCCACACAAAAGTAAAAATGCACTGACCGTCGCGGCGGCAAGTTCCCAAAACGCATAGGATTCACTTTCCGCTGTGATTGCAAGAGTGATTTCACCGCTTGTTCCTGATTCAGTTTTTTGGACAGCTTCCTCAATTTCCTTGAAGTCTGATTCGCAAAGTCCTACTTTTTTTATAAGTGTTTTATATTTCATGTGGCATTCCCTTAATCAAAAGAAACTACTGGAGCTACTTCTGTTCCAGCCGCCGCAGTGAAGTATGCCTTTGAATCAAAGTGGAACATTTTTGCCGTCAGATTTTCCGGGAATCTCTGGATTGTGGAATTATATTTTTTTACGGCCTCGTTATAGCGGTGTCGTTCCGTTGCTATGCGGTTTTCCGTTCCTTCAAGCTGGCTCTGTAAATCAAGAAAGTTTTGGTTTGCCTTTAGCTCAGGATATGCCTCTGCGATTGCGATGAGACGTGAGAGTCCAGAACTTAGTGCATCCTGTGCTTTCTGATAGGCCTCAAGTTTTTCAGGGTCGTCCGTGATTGAAGAATCTGGATTTCCGCCTAACACAAGATCGGACCTTGCCTGTGAAATCTGTGTAAAAATTTCTGACTCATGTTTTGCATAAGCTTTTACCGATGCCACTAAATTCGGCACCAAATCAGCACGTCGCTGGTACTGTGTCTCGACATTCGCCCACTGGCTTTCAACTTCTTCTCTTAATGTGACCATAGAATTGTATCCGCAGCTTGTGAACAAAAAAACTGCAAAAACAGCCGGTATAAACGCAATAATTTTTTTGGATTTCATTGATTTATCCTCCATAAATAGAAATTAAAAAAAATGTTGATTTAGGTCAAGGGTTTGTCGGTACTGTTTTACCAACGACCAGACGCACCGCCCCCACCGAAATGACCTCCACCGCCGCTATAAGATCTGCCGCTGCTGTAGCTTCGAGTGCTTGAACTGCGGGAACTGCTTGAGCTGTAGGACCTCCTTGAACTATAGCTACTTCCTCTTCCACCATTTTTTGTGCCGATGAATTTATCAGCGATGCACACGAATAAGATTAACAGTGCAAAAGAAATGATTACGTAAAAGACCGCAATCTGAGCGCCGGTGGATGAGTCGAGGTCTCTCAAAAAATTATCAAGCTCCTCGTACAGGGGCTGGCTCAATAAATTTGCCACGTCGATGACAGGACCTGTGAGTTCGTAAAGTCCATTTTGGTCCCGGCTGTATTTTGCGTGGTTGGTTAAATTTTCAAGTTCATTTTTGTCAAGAAGGTTTATGTCCGTCTCTTTGTTATCAGTATCAACAGAACGGCTTATTTGGGAAGATTCATTTATTGATTTTGTATTTCCCTTTATTTCATCAAATTTGATTTTGATGCCAATGACGAGAGGTATAAATAAAAATATTGTGAAAAATAATAATACTATTACCCAGTAACTTTTTTCTATTTTTTTAGAATTTCCATTTTTTTTGACATTGTTGCTCCTCAAAAAATATGAACTATATTTTGACCATAGAAAAAAATCTGGTTTAGTTCAAGGGCATCAAAGCATTCGGAATCCTAGAAAAAGATGTGCGCCGGAAAACCAATCCCATCGGCTGTACCATCCGAAATCCTGATAGTATACTCCGTTCCATGAGTGTATCGTTGTGATTCCTATTCCACCATAAAATCCTTTGCGTGATTTTCCCATCATAACAAAATCCACGCTCGGTTGAAGATAGCAGGAAACGCTTCCCCACCAACCGAAACTTGGACCCGCTTTTAGGGAGCCGGAGAGTTCAAAAGTAAAAAGTTCTGTCTGGAACAACTGGAACATTGCTCCGAAAGTCAAAGTGATTGGATGCGCGCAATAAAAATAACCGGCATCAATGCCCGTAAAAAAATGCAGCCGCTCTCCGTTGTGCGAATTGAATTCCCATGCAGCAGAAAATGAAATATCCCCAAGCCCGAATCCGGCAGATTTTTTTACAGGATTTCTTATTTCAAAACAATCTTCGTACCGGAATCCGCTTGCCCCAGGAATACTTCCGTTGATTTGAAAGACTATTGATGCGTTGACCGCCGTACACAAAAAAATAAAAACAATCAGTGTGAATAATTTTTTTGAAAACATTTTCATAATAAAATCCTTAATCTGCCAATCCGGTTACGGTATCGAAGTCCAGAATTTTTTCTTCCGTAAATTTTTTTGTGACCGTATCAAAATAAGTGAGAATCATATAATGATTGTCGGGATTTCCGCTGTCGATTTTTTCTGATGCAAAATAGATTCTGGAATCCCTGATTGCCGCCGAATATAATTCTGCACGAAAATTGTCAAGTGGTGTAAGCGTGTGAGCATCCGCATCGTATGAAAATGAGTAGAGCTTATTTTCATCTTGGATTCTTGAAAAAAGATAATATGTCCCATCGATTTTGAAAGCAGAGATTGTCTGATAATATCTGCTGCTTGCTGCGGGATAGTCGGTTTCATTTTCCGTCATGTCTGAAAGATTCAGCGAGACAATTTTTTCTTCACAGGGAATCTGATTTACAAATCCATTTGTACCTGTGGGCATCAGTTTGTAAACGGTCTTTGAAAGCACGACATGGTTTGAATCAGCATAAATGATTTCGTAATTGAACTGTTCGGACCATCCGTTTTGTGTGTCATAGACTGCATCATCGGGAATCTGTTTGAAAGATTTTACTGACGGGCATATTTCATTTTGGTTCATGTCGATTTTATGAAGCTTGAAAAAACTTTTTTTATTTTCATCTTTTTCGGTGCGGCGTATCATCCAGTAGTTGCCGGTTCCGTCCGCATAGGCTTTCCCGTAATCAAAATAATTTCCCGAAGCAATAAGATTTGATTTTTCAGTCCGTGAATCAAATGCGTAGACTGATTTTCCGTCTCCATCAGTTCGCAAAATAACGGCCTGCGGTCTTCCGTTTGTTTCCGCCCAGTTTTGACTGCTCGAATATGTGCCGTCAAAAATTTCCGCAAGCTTGGTTTTGTCCGCGCTTAGACTGTAAAGATAATCAGATGATTCGGCTCCATACCACTTTGTTTTTGTTCCGTCATTTGTCTGCAAAAGAAATTCACTTCCGTAGCCTGATGAATATCCCTTTGAATAAACAAAATCATGGACGCGTTCGTTTTCCCAATCATAAATCACGTAGATTGAACCATAGGGGCGTATGGTATGCTTATTTTGTTTTGATCCGTTCCAATAAAAAACGGGGGACATTTTAAAAGAAAGCAGAAGCGGTTCGTTAAGGCTTTCAAAAGACCTGTAAGAAGTTTTGTTGAGAATCGAAGAATAATCTTTTGAGGGAACCCACTTACACGAAAAAAAAATCAGCGGAACGCAAAGCAATGTTTTATATAATTTTTTCATACGCAATTTCCTTTCAAAGCTGTCACAATATCTAATTATAAAATATATATGGTAAGTTTATCTAGTGTATTGAACAATAAGCTGCTGTCATGGGGGGGTGCGGTCGTGTTTTATGGAAGTTTTCTGGAGATGAAAGATTTTTTGAATCCATCATCTCCAGTTTTTGAAGGCTGACGTTTTCTTGTCAGATTATTTATTGAAAAGATTTTTGAAGAATTCGGCAATCTTTCCGAAGAAATTTTTTATGCTGATTACCAAAGTTGTTCCGGCGGTGAATGTTCCTATTGCGCTTCCGACTGACGACAGGACAAAGACAAGCAGAACTTTTAGGATTCTGTTTTTATAGAAGCCTTTGAATGTGTTGGAATCCGTCTGCAATCTTTCGATGTCCTCAACTTTAGGCTTACCAACGAACGCCTGAACAAGACCCGCAACAAGACCGACACCGACTGCCGGACAAAGTGATGTGATTGGTGCGGAAACGGCTGCCGCAAGTATTGTAAGTGGATGTCCACCGGCAATCAATGTTCCAATCGCGGCTAGGATGGAGTTGTTCAAAATCCATGTCTTTATCATGTCGGCACCGACTTTTTTTCCGCCGAACACAAATCCAAGGACAATCAGTGCTACAATCAGAATTGGAATAATCCATGCGGCAATTTTTCCTGCTATGGATTTTTTTGGAACAATGTCTATGTCGGAGCAGTCGCTTTTTTCTTCGCCCGACGCAAGTTTTTTCAGATGCTCCTCAACTCCCGGAAGATGTCCCGCTCCAAGGACCGCAAGAACTTTGTTTCCCGGCGCGTCCCAGATGTGGCTGGCAAGATAACGGTCGCGCTCATCAATCAGTACCTGTTTTACTTTTGGCATGTATTCGGAAAGCTCTGTCATCATGCTGTCCATTTCGGAGGACTGCTTCAGTTTTTCGATTTCAGCCGGGTCTGTTTCTTCTTTTGAGAATGCGCTTGCAATAAGGGCCGCGAGTAATTTGCATTTGCCCCAGAGCGAATTTACGGACCACGCGCGTCGGAGTGTTGTCGCAATCTCCCGGTCCACCATGACCTGTGGAATGTTAAGTTCCTTTGCCTTGTTGATTGCGGCGAGCATTTCTTCACCGGGCTTTACACCGGCACTCTGTCCCATGCGTTTCTGGTATCCAGCAAGGACTATGTTCGCGAGCATCAAAAATCCCTGCTTCTTTTTCAGGACTTTTATAATGTCCATCTTCCGCCACGATTCCGGGTCCTCAAGGGATGCGAGTCTTTTTTGGTCAAGCTCTATCGCAACGGTGTCGGGCTTTTCATTTTCGATTGACTGGTTTACTTCATCTATGCTTTCCGCCGAAACGTGCGCCGTTCCAATCAGGACAATCTCGCGTCCGTTCAGCGAAATTCTTTTCTGTGTCTGCTTGTCAGTTTCTGACATTATTTTGTGTCTCCCATCTTCCATTCGGCAATTCTGTATTCAAAGAACTGCGGGCTGTTGAGTTTTGTGACTTCCATGAAATATTTGTTGGAGGCCTCTTTTCCGCCAATCATATCATAAAGCAGCCCAAGATAGAAATACATTTTTCCTTTTTTTGTTGTGCTTGTGAGTGTTGAAATCTTTTGTGGAAGCGGCATCTCTCCGGCAAGGTCGTGGTATACCCTTAACATGGCGTAATCGATTGACGAGCGGTCCAGCTTTCTTAAAATACTGTCGCTGTATTTCTTTGCGTTGAAGCTGTCCTTGTCCATGTAGTAGCAGTAAGTCACCATCAGCGGATAGGAGATGTTCTCGGTATTGTACTCGGCACATTTCAAAAATGCTTCGCGAGCCTGCTTCCAGTTTTGTTCGTGTATTGAAAGAAGTCCAATGCTTTCGTACGCATAGTAGTAATCAGGATTGGTTTTGAGGACCATCTTGTAGTCCGCGAGTGCCTCTGAGAATTTGTCCTGCTCGTCATATACACCGGCCCTGTATGCGTAGGCAAGAAAATAGTCCGGCTCAATCTCTATTGCGCGGGTCCATGCTTTTTCTGCGTTCGAGTAGTGGCCAAGGTTCCTTTCGTACATTCCGTAGTCCATCACGTAGTCGTAGTTCCATGAGTCGCGTTTGACAGCCTGAAGAGCATAGTCGCTGGCCATTTTGTTCTCTCCGTTCGCTGCCGCAAGTTTTCCAAGATAATGGTAGGCATCGGCACAGTCCGGGTCCAGCTCCAGGATTGTCTTGAACGTGGATTTCGCCTTGTCGTCATCCTCAAGAAAATAGGAAGCCTTTCCAACTCCAAAAAGTGCGTCTATGTTGTTCGCATCGTTTGTCAGTGCCTTCTGATAATATGAGCGGGCGTTCTTGTACTGTTTTTTTGCTAGCTGCTGCTGTCCGAGCGCGATGTTTGCCTCTGGATTGTACTGGTCGATTGCTATAACGGCCCTGATGTACTTGTTCCAGTCGGCCGTCTTGTTCTGGGCTTTTGCAACTGTTGCCGCAAGATTCAGAATGTCAACGTTTTGGTCGTCCTTCAAAAGCAGCTTTGTGACGATTGATTGAGCGTCGCTGATTTTTCCCGAGCTGAGGTAGAGGGATGCCTTTATAATCTGCAAGTCCGTGTCGTTTACATAGTCCGCCGGGATTTTGTCATAGAGCTTCAGCGCACCCGCGATTCCGTTTTCTGAAAGTTCCTTCTGTAAATCCTGAACGAATGAAGTCTTTGAAAAACCTCTGATGCTGTCTGGGAGGAGCTTGGTTGACTCGTCCGGTTTTGGAGCCTTTGTCGCAGCAAAAGCGGTGGTTCCCATAATCCCCATGCAGATGCCGATGGAGCAGACTAACATTTTCTTGCCAAAAGATTTCATAGATTCCCCTTTTCCTAACTTGCTTTTTATATCCTTAATAGATAAAATAAGTCAATGCGTAAATATCCAGTTAGAAAATTTCTAGGACTTATTGCCCTTTACGCCGCTCTTATTGTCGGCATTTTAGTATTACAGTTTAAGACCGAATCCGTGTTCAGCAAAAGTTCGGGCAGTCTGAGAATCTCTCTCGCCCAGACCCAGGGAACCGGCGACAAAATGCAGTTGAAAAATCAGTTCCAGGTTTCTTTCCCCGGTCTGATTATTTCCGCCAATGCCGATACTCCGGTTGTGTCCTACAGCTCCGTCTATCCGGACGACATCCACAATCTGGTGCTGGAGTCCTGCGAGGAGAATTTTGGTGGAAATGCGGGCGCAATCCAGCTGAAATTCACCAACGGAAGCTATCTTGTATTCCAGACTTCCACTACAAAGATTGAGGACGTGGATACCGAGACACTATCCATTGCTGCGTACCATTCTGGCGGTG